>NZ_JBMNDO010000008.1:0-106402 GCF_052542855.1 Streptomyces sp. SAS_281 | reverse complement strand
GCCCGTGGGGGCGCCGGCCTGCGACTGCGAGTCATATGGACCAGATAGTGATCATCTCTTTCGTACGACGACGAAGTCCGCGAGCGCCGTGAGCTGCGCCCGCACGGGTTCCGGCATGTCGACACCGTGCAGCACCTCTATGGCGACCGCATGCTGACGACGCGCCTCCTGGGCGGTCCACTCGCGACCGCCCGCCTCCTCGATGAGCGCCGCACGGGCGGCGAACTCCTCCTCGGAGAAGCTGTCGAAGTCGCTGCTCTTGGCGTCGGCGGCGAGCAGTTCGCCGAGGCGCTCGGAGGCCGGTCCGCCCGCGGCGAGCGCGGCGACGACCGGCAGGGACTTCTTGCGCTGGCGCAGATCGCTCCAGGTCTGCTTGCCGGTGGACTCGGGGTCGCCCCAGATGCCGAGGAGGTCGTCGACCGCCTGGAAGGCGAGCCCGAGGTGATGGCCGTACGCCTCCAGGACGTCGGCCGTGCGGTCGTCGGCACCGCCGAGCACCGCGCCGATGGAGCAGGCGCAGGCGAGGAGGGCGCCGGTCTTGTTGCCCTCCATCTCCAGGCACTCCTCGACGGTGACGCTCTCCCGGTGCTCGTAGGAGATGTCCTGGGCCTGCCCGTCGATGAGCTTGCGGGTCGCCGAGGTCAGCCGCCGGGCCGCGCGGCCCGCCTCGGCCGTGCCGAGCTCCAGCAGTATGTCGTAGGCCAGGGCGAACAGGGCGTCACCGACCAGGATGGCCTGGGCGGGGCCGTGCACCTTCCATACGGTGTCGCGGTGGCGCCGCTGCTCGTCGCCGTCCATCAGGTCGTCGTGCAGCAGCGAGAAGTTGTGCACGAGTTCGACGGCGACGGCGCCGGGGATACCGGCCTCCGCCGCGGCGCCGGCCGCCTCGGCGGACAGCAGCGCCAGCGCCGGGCGGACGGCCTTGCCGCCGTCGCCGTCGGCGGGCCTGCCCTGGGCGTCGATCCAGCCGAAGTGATAGGCGGCGACGGTGTCCATGGGCGGTGCGAGCCGGTCGACGGCGGCCCGGAGCACCGGCGCGGAAAGGGCCCGTCCGCGCTCCAGAAGCGCGGTGACGTCCGTGGTCTCCGCCACGGTGTCGGAAGCCGGATTCGCCGGGGTCACTGACTCTCCTCTTGTTCCGGTGGTACTGCTCATGCCGCCTCCTGCAGCGGATGTTCATGGGGGCGGCCGAGCGCCAGGAGCGCGGCGTCCGCGGCACTCGCGCCACTGCGGACCGCGCCCTCCATCGTGGCGGGCCAGCCGGTGGCGGTCCAGGCGCCTGCCAGGAAGAGTCCGGGGGCGCGGGTGAGCGTCCCGGGGCGCAGCAGGCCGACGCCGGGCGCGGGCGCGAAGGTCGCGGTGCGCTCGCGGGTGACGAAGAAGTCCCGGATGCCGGCGCCTCGGGCGGCGGGCAGCAGCCGTTCCAGCTCGGGCAGGTAGCGGGCGCGCAGTTCGGCGACGGGCAGGTCGATCTCGTCGCCGGCCGCGGACTGGGAGACCGCGAGGTACTGCCCGGGTCCGGTGAGGCCGGACGCCTCGGTGCGGTCGAAGACCCACTGGACCGGGGAGCCGAGCGCGGCGAAGAAGGGCCGCCTCAGCACCTTGCGGTCGTAGACGACGTGCACGTTGAGGATCGGGGACGTACCGATCTCCAGGAGCTTGTCCGGTGCGTCGAGCGCGCCCTCGGGCAGCAGGGCGTGGGTCTCGCGCTGCGGTACGGCCAGGACGACGGTGTCCGCCTCGATCCGCTCGGCGCCGGTGTCCACCACCCAGTGCCCGTCTTCGGTGCGGGCGAGGCCGTGGGCCCTGGTGCGCAGTTCGGTGCGGACACCGGCGGAGTCCAGGGCCTTGCGGCTCATCGTGTCGTGGATGTCCCCGAGCGGTACCGCGGCCCAGCCGATGTCGGCCGCGCCCGGGTCGGAGAGCAGCCCGGTCTTGAAGACCTTCGCGGCGAGCCCGAGCGAGGCGTTGGGGGCGGTGGCGTTGAGGGTGGCGACGCCGACGAGGTCCCACAGCGCCTCAATGGTGCGCGGCGACTGGCCGTGCCGGGCGAGCCAGCTGCCGAAGTCCTCGGCGTCGAGGGCGGGGTCGTCCGGGTCGAGCCGGCCGAGGGCGAGCGCGGCCCGGGCGACGCCGGCGCGTTCGGCGAGCGACAGGTGCGGGTATCCGGCGAGACCGGCGGCGAGGTGCAGCGGGACCGGGAGCGCGTTGCGGCGCAGCCGTCCGAGGCGGGGGCCCGCGGGTCGCCCGACGTCCAGAACGGGCACGTCCAAACGGTTTTGCAGCGGTGCCAGGCGGGCGCCGTCGACCCGGTCGAGGAACCAGCGGTAGGCCGTGCAGCAGCGCAGGTAGACGTGCTGGCCGTTGTCGACGGTCAGCGCACCGCGGCGGAAGGAGAAGGCGAGCCCGCCGAGCCGGGGGCGCCCTTCGAGCAGGGTCACGTCAAGCCCGGCATCGGCCAGGCGGAGCGCCGCCGTGACACCGGCGAGTCCACCGCCGATCACGACCGCGCGGGAAGGGCGCGGCACGTCGTCGTTCACGCGTCCCCCTCTCGCCGGCTGTTTGCGCATCGGTCCTGCTCGGATCGGTCCTGCCCAGACAGGGACGCGGCCGCCCGGCCGGGGGTTGCCCGCCGTCCGCCGCGTTCTTCCTTGATGCACATGGTGCGCGAGATGTACCTGAGGCGCATTCAGACACGCCCTCGGGCCGTGCGCCGCGAGATGTGCCGGGCGTCGAGACCGGACAGGCCGCGCACCGCGACGTACGCCTTCTCGTGTCCCGGGAGCGAGACCCTGCCGCGCAGCACGGCCTCGGGGTCGCGCTCGATGCGGTCGAGGAGCCTGCGGTAGATGCCGGCCATGGCCGCCACGCAGGCGCCGCTGCGCCGGTCGAGCATCGGCAGCAGCCGGTAGCCCTCGGCGAACAGGGCGCGGGCGCGCCGGACCTCGAAGTGGACGAGGCCCGCGAAGTCGGAACCGGGCGGCGGGGTGGCCCGCTGGAAGCCCGCGGAGCAGCCGAACTTGGCGAGGTCGTCCGCGGGCAGGTAGGTGCGGCCGTTGCCCGCGTCCTCGCGGACGTCGCGCAGGATGTTCGTCAGCTGGAGGGCGAGGCCGAGCGTGTCGGCGTACTCGGGGGCGCGCTCGGCGCCGGGGGCGCCCGGCTCCGTACCGAACACGCCGAGGCTGAGGCGCCCGATGGCCCCCGCGACGCACCGGCAGTAGACCTTGAGGTCGTCCCAGGTCTCGTAGACGGCTCCGTCCACGTCCATCAGGACGCCGTCGATGAGCTCGTCGAGCCCTTCGAGCGGCAGCGGGAACCTGCGGGCGGCATCGGCGAGCGCGACGGCGACCGGGTCGGTGTCGTCCTCCTCGACCTTGCCGGTGCGGACCCGGTCGAGCAGGTCGCGGGTGCTCTCCAGGCGGACGCGCTTGGTCCCCGGCTCCAGTTCGCCGTCACCGATGTCGTCCACGCGACGGGAGAAGGCGTACAGGGCCGACATGGCCTGCCGCTTCTCGGCCGGCAGCAGCCTGATGCCGTACGCGAAGTTACGCGCCTGCTGTCCGGTGACCGCCTCGCAGTAACTGTATGCGGCCTGCACCGGTGCCGACATGTACGTCGTCTGTCCCTCCACGGTCCGGCTCACCCCTCTCTACGCGCTTCTCGCAAGACAACTCCCACTTCGCGCAGCAGGCTGGGCTTGGTGGGTCCGGGTGGTCCGGGCAGTACGTCGAATCCGGCGGCCGCGATCGCGGTGAGGGCGGCGCGTCCTCCTCCCACGAATCCGGCGAGAAGCAGCCTGAGCCTGCCGTGGACGCTACCCACCAGGGGGGTGCCTTCATTCAGCAGATCCCGGGCGCGTTCCGCTTCGTACGCGATCAGGGAGCGGACCGACGCGTTCGCGGTGGGCGCCGCGAGGTCGCTCTCGCCGACGTGGAACCGGGCCATGTCCTCGGCCGGAAGGTAGACGCGGTCGCGGCCGAGGTCCTCGGCGACGTCCTGGAGGTGCTCCACGATCTGCAGTGCGGTGCACACGGCGTCGGAGCGGCGCAGGCGTTCGGGGCTCGCGGTGCCGGTGAGCTGGAGGACGAGGCGGCCGACCGGGTTGGCGGAGAGCTCGCAGTAGGCGAGGAGTTCCTCGTACGTGCCGTAGCGGCGGACCTTCTGGTCCTGCCGGTTGGCCTCGATGAGGCCGATGAACGGTTCGGGGGTGAGCGCGCGGCGCCGGGCGGTCGGGCGGAGCGCCCGCATCAACGGGTGGTGCGGGGTCTCGCCGGTGGTCGCGAAGACGCGGCGCAGATCGCTCTCGAGCGCGTCGAGCATCGCGAGCCTGTCGTCGCTCTGAGCCGGGTCGAGGCCGAGGTGGACCGCGTCGGCGCCGCCGGGGGCGAGGTCGCCGTCACCGATGTCGTCCACGAGCCGGGCGAAACCGTAGACGGCCATCAGGTCGTCGCGCCAGGCGCGCGGCAGGAAGAAGGGAGCGACCGGAAAGTTCTCGTGGGCTGCTTTGTCGAGGGTTCCGGATGCGGCGGTATCGGGCCGCGTCTGCCGGGTACGGGTCACTGCGGACCGCCCTGCGCGGGGACGGCGTGAGCACCTCGGAGCGGGAGATCTTCCGTCATAGCCGTCACAACTCCCGTTCTACACTGCTGACCCAAAATACCCCATTCCGGACACGCCGCCCGCCCTTCCGAGTGCCGAGGACGGCTCCCGGCCGTCCTCCCAGGCGGTATCGCCCCACTTGCGGCGATCAGCACCGGTACAGCTTACGTTGTACAACGCTCATCCAAACGCCGGGGTCCGGGCCGTGCGGCACCGGACCCGAGGCCCGGGTCAACTTTCCCCCCGCCGGGGCGCGTTCACGTCATCCGGCGGTAGGAGATCGCGACGGCCGCCGTACGACGAGGCGCGGATGTCCGGACTCCGCTCCGCGGTCCGGACATGGCACGGCCTCCGCCGGAGGGGTCCGGCGGAGGCCGTGTGGCATGCGACGCGGGGCGTCCTACTTGCCGGTCTCCCGTTCGTAGGCCCGCAGGACCTCCTCGGTCGGCCCGTCCATCAGGAGCTCACCCTTCTCCAGCCACAGCACCCGGTTGCAGGTGTCCCGGATCGACTTGTTGCTGTGGCTGACCAGGAAGACCGTCCCGGCCTCCTTGCGCAGCTCCCGGATCCGCGCCTCGGAGCGGATCTGGAACTTGCGGTCACCGGTCGCCAGCGCCTCGTCGATCATGAGGACGTCGTGGTTCTTGGCGGCCGCGATGGAGAAGCGGAGGCGGGCGGCCATGCCGGAGGAGTACGTGCGCATCGGCAGGGTGATGAAGTCGCCCTTGTCGTTGATGCCGGAGAACTCCACGATGTCCTCGTAGCGCTCGCGGATCTCCTCGCGGCTCATGCCCATCGCGAGGCCGCCGAGCACCACGTTGCGCTCGCCGGTCAGGTCGCTCATCAGCGCGGCGTTGACGCCGAGCAGCGAGGGCTGGCCGTCCGTGTAGACGCTGCCGCTCTCCGTCGGCAGGAGTCCCGCGATGGCGCGGAGCAGCGTCGACTTGCCGGAGCCGTTCGTCCCGATGAGCCCGATCGCCTCGCCCCGGTAGGCGGTGAAGGTCACCCCGCGCACGGCGTGCACCTTGCGCACCCCGCGCTCCGCACCCTTCTCGCGGCGCATGATCCGGCTCAGTGCGGCGGTGGCGCTGCCCTTGCCACCGCCGCCGCCGTTGACGCGGTACACGATGTGCACGTCGTCGGCGATCACGGTGGGGACCCGCCCCGCGGTGTTGTCGTCAGCCACGGCCGTACCGTTCCTCTGCCTTCCAGAAGTACACGAAGCCCACGATGCCCACCACGATCGACCAGGCGAGGGCGACCACCCAGACGTGGTCCGGCAGGTTCTCGGAGCCGTATCCGTCGATCAGGGCGAACCTGATCAGGTCCATGTAGATGGCCGCCGGGTTGTACTGGAGCACGTCGGTGATCCAGGCCGGCTTGTCCGCGAGCATCACCGGGATGGAGAACATGACGCCGGACGCGTACATCCAGGTGCGCATGACGAACGGCATGAGCTGTGCCAGGTCCGGGGTCTTGGCGCCCATCCTGGCCATGGCGAGGGCCAGTCCGGTGTTGAAGAAGAACTGCATCACCAGGGCGGGGATCACCAGCAGCCAGGAGAGCCGGGGATAGCTGCCGAATCCCACCGTGACCGCGATCAGCACGATCATCGAGTACAGCAGCTGCTGGAGCTGCTGGAGCGAGAAGGAGATGGGCAGCGAGGCACGCGGGAAGTGCAGGGCCCTCACCAGGCCGAGGTTCCCGGAGATCGCACGTACGCCGGCCATCACGGAGCTCTGCGTGAAGGTGAAGACGAACACCCCGGTCACCAGGAACGGGATGAAGACCTCCTGCGGAATCCCCTTCTTCGTGCCCAGGATCAGCCCGAAGATGAGGAAGTAGACCGCCGCGTTCAGGAGCGGGGTCGCCACCTGCCAGAGCTGGCCCAGCTTCGCCTGGCTGTACTGGGCGGTCAGCTTGGCCCGGGAGAACGCCAGGATGAAATGGCGTCGCCCCTGGAGCTGGCGCACGTACTCGAGGAGTCCGGGCCGGGCACCGCTGACCGCAAGGCCGTACTTCGCGGCCAGCTCGGCCGCGCTCAGACCGTCGTCGGCCGATGGCGGGCTGCTCACCGCAACCGCGCCACCATGGGTTGTGTCACTCACCAGAAGAAACTCTCGTATTCGAAATGCGCAGCCAGTCGCGGGCGCGGCTCAGGGCGGACAGGTCCCGACAAGAAAAATACGCCTCATGCTCCCAGAGGGGAGCCTCTCAGATGACCGGAGGGCGGCCCAGCCTGGTCAGTCGCCACACCGTACGCCACTTCATCGGGCGGCGCGGTCCGCAGGGAGTCCGCCAGCCCTCCCGGAAGCCGCCGAACCACGCCTTGAGCGCCTCGCCGGACGGCCTGCGCAGCAGGGTCAGCAGCATCCACACCCCGAGGTACACCGGCACGAGGGGCGCGGGGAGGTTGCGCCGGGCCAGCCAGACCCGGTTGCGGGCCACCATGCGGTGGTACACGGCATGGCGCGACGGGGCCGTGGTGGGGTGGTGCAGCACCATGTCCGCGCGGTAGTCGATCAGCCAGCCGGCGTCCAGCGCCCGCCAGGCGAGGTCCGTCTCCTCGTGCGCGTAGAAGAAGTCGCCCGGCAGCGGGCCGACCTCGGCCAGCACCCGGGTGCGCACCGCGTTGGCGCCGCCCAGGAACGTGGTCACGCGGGACGAGCGCATCGGGTCGGCGGCGCGCAGCCTCGGCACGTGACGGCGCTGGGTGACCCCGGTCTCCGGGTCCGCGATGCGGAAGCTGATGATGCCGAGCCGGGGGTCGTCGGCGAACGCCTTCCGGCACAGTTCCGCGGTGTCGGTGAGGGGCAGCAGCCCGTCGTCGTCCAGGAAGAGCAGGGCGTCCACGTCGGCGCCGGAGGGCCCGAACGCCTCGATGCCGACGTTCCGGCCGCCGGGGATGCCGAGGTTCTCGGGCAGCTCGACGGTGCGGACGCCCGGCGGGACGTCGGGGACGGGCGAGCCGTTGCCGACGACGACCACCTCGATCCGGTCGCCCTCCTGGGCGGCGACCGAATCGAGCAGGGCGCGCAGCTCGGCCGGGCGGTTGCCCATGGTGATGATGACCGCGCCGAGTTTCATGGGTGTGCTCACTTCAGCCTGCTCGATGCCAGGACCGACACGAGGTGCAGCAGGGTCTGGAGCAGGGCGATGCCCGCCAGGACCGCGACGGCGAGACGGCTGAAGAAGAAGTCGTCCCGCACCTCGTCCAGGACGGCCGCGACCAGGATGACCAGGGACGCCTCGACGCAGAGGATGAGCCGGTGGAACTTGAGCGCGCCGGCGGCCCGGCGGGCGAACGCCATGCCGGAGGAGCGCGGCTCGGAGGCGGACTCCTTGACCGGCGGTAGTCCGCCCTGGTGGCGGGCGACGCCGACCAGGTCCGTCTCGGCCTTGATCAGGATCGCGCCGAGCGCGGCGAGCGTACCGAGGAACGCCCACAGCCAGTCGATGCGGCCGGTGCCCCACAGGTCGGCGGAGCGCAGGCCGAAGCCGACGAGCACGGCCGCGTCGCACAGGTAGGCGCCGACCCGGTCGAGGTAGACGCCACCGAGCGAGAACTGCTTCTTCCAGCGCGCGATCTCGCCGTCCACGCAGTCGAGCAGCAGGTACAGCTGGACCATCACGACGCCGAGCACCGCACCCCAGATGCCCGGGACGAGCAGCGCGGGGGCGGCCAGCACACCGGCCAGCGTCATCAGGTAGGTCAGCTGGTTGGGCGTGACCTTGGTGTTCACCAGGTACCGGTCGATGCGCAGGGAGACCTCGCGCATGTATATCCGGCCCGCCCAGTGTTCACCGCTGCGCCGGTCCTTGACGCCCGGCGGGTGAACGACCGGGCGGAGTTCAGCTACTGATGGTCTTGGCATAGTCGGCGTACGCGTCCCTGATCTGATCGGTGGAGAGGCTGAGGTGTTCCAGGACCGTGAAGCGTCCCGGACGGGTCTGAGGGGCGTACTCGACGGCCTGGACGAATTCGTCGGCGGTGAAGCCGATCTCCTCGGGCGTGACCGGCAGACCGTGCCTGCGCAGTACGTCGGCGAAGAGGCCCGACTCGTCCACGGCGCCGCGCAGGTGCATGGCGAAGGCGGCACCGAGGCCGACCTGCTCACCGTGGCTGGCGGCCCGCTTCGGGAACAGCAGGTCGAACGCGTGGCTGATCTCGTGGCAGGCGCCGGACGAGGGCCGGGTGTCGCCGCTGATCGAGATGGCGATGCCGGAGAGCACCAGCGACTCGGCGAGGACGGTGAGGAACTCGTCGTCGGCGACGGTGCCGGGGTGGCGCAGGACGGCTTCGCCGGCGGTACGGGCCATGGCGGCGGCGAGTCCGTCGATCTGTTCGCCGTTGACCTGGTGCGAGAGTTCCCAGTCGGCGATGGCGGAGATGTTGGAGATCGCGTCGCCGATGCCGGACCGCACGAAGCGGTCGGGGGCGGTACGGATCACCGACAGGTCGATCACCATGGCGATGGGCATGGGGACGCCGTAGGAGCCCCGGCCGTTGTCGTTGTCCAGGGTGGCGACCGGCGAGCAGAGGCCGTCGTGGGCGAGGTTCGTGGCGACCGAGACCAGCGGCAGGCCGACCCGGGCCGCGGCGTACTTCGCCACGTCGATGATCTTGCCGCCGCCGAGGCCGACCACGGCGTCGTAGCGCTTGCCCTTGATGTCGTCGGCCAGCTGCACCGCGGCGTCGATGTTGCCGCCTGCGACGCAGTACCAGTCGGCGCCCGGCAGGGCCGGGGCCAGCTTCTCGCGCAGGGCCAGCCCGGAGCCGCCGCTGATCGCGATGGCGAGCTTGCCGGAGGCGGAGATCCGCTGGTCGGCGAGGAGACCGGCGAGGTCGTGCATGGCACCCCGGCTGATGTCCACGAAGACCGGGGAAGGGATGAGTCGGGTCAGTACCGGCACGCGATCTCCCGGCCCTTCGCGAGGTCGTCGTGGTTGTCGATCTCGACCCAGCTCACGTCACCGATGGGGGCGACGTCCACCGTGAAGCCGCGGTTGACGAGCTCCTGGTAGCCGTCCTCGTAGTAGAGGTCCGGGTCGCGCTCGAAGGTGGCCTTCAGCGCGTCGGCCAGTTCCTCGGCGGCCTCGGCCTCGATGAGGGTGAGGCCGATGTACTCACCGGTGGCCTCGGCCGGGTCCATCAGCTTGGTGATCCGCCGGACGCCCTTGCCGTCCTCGGTGACGACCTTCATCTCCTCGTCGGCGAGGGACTTCACCGTGTCGAGGGCGAGGATGATCTTCTTGCCGTCGCCGCGGGCGGCCAGCAGCGTCTTCTCGACGGAGACCGGGTGCACGGTGTCGCCGTTGGCCAGGAGCACACCGCGCTTCAGCACGTCACGGGCGCACCACAGGGAGTAGGCGTTGTTCCACTCCTCGGCCTTGTCGTTGTCCACGAGGGTCAGCTTCAGGCCGTAGGTGGCCTCCAGCTCCTCCTTGCGGGCGTAGACGGCCTCCTTGCGGTAGCCGACGACGATGGCGACCTCGGTGAGCCCGATCTCGGCGAAGTTGGCCAGCGTGAGGTCGAGGACCGTCTTGTCGCCGTCCACCGGCACGAGCGCCTTGGGCAGTGTGTCGGTGTAGGGGCGCAGGCGCCGTCCTGCGCCGGCTGCCAGTACGAGGCCGATCATGCGGGTTCTCCTTCGTCGTGAACGGCGGGCGCCCCGGAGGACACCCAGAAGCGGATGGACTCCACCAGCACGATCACTGCCACGGCCACGGCGAGCACGGTGAGCGCCGTGGTGAAGCCGGAGGCTCCGGTGAGTGCGGCGGCGAGCACGGCCACGACCAGGGTCCGGCCCTCGTGTCCGCCGATCGTGCGCACCAGCCACTGGGGCGGAGCGCCGGTGCCGCCTCGGATGCGGTACACCGTGTCGTAGTGATGGTAGGCGACGGCCGAGACCAGTCCGAAGGCCGCGGGGAGCGCCCCGTCGATGTCGCTGCGGGCGGCCAGGATCAGGACCGTGCAGTACTCGGCGGCCCGGAAGACCGGGGGCACGAGCCAGTCGAGGGCGCCCTTGAGGGGGCGGGCCACGGCTATGCCGGAGCAGATCGCGTAGAACGCGGCGGCGATGACCGTCTGGCGGCTGCCGAAGGGCTGCTGGAGCGCGGCGGCGATCAGCGCGCCCGTGCCGACGAGGGCGACCACCGGGGCGGCCCAGGAGCCGCGCATCTTCGGGCCCCGGGCGGCGATCAGCTGGGCGACCGGGCCGGAGTCCGCGAGGTCGGCGAGGGCCTGGGCGGCGCGGGCGGTGCGCCGGGCCTTGCGGGTGAGGGAGCGCAGGAGGCGGCCCGCGGTGGTGTAGCAGGCGGCGAAGGCGCAGCCGATGAGCAGGGCGTAGAAGACGATGCGCGGGGTGGTGACCGCGGTGAGCACGGCGATCATCGCCCAGCGCTCGCCGATCGGGAGCACGATCATGCGCCGCAGCCAGACCGTCCAGCCGACGCTGTCGAGCTTGTCGGAGAGGGCCGCCGTGGGGCTGCTGTTCGCCACCGCGTCGTGGTTGGCCTCGTTGAACGAGAAGTCGATGACATGGCGGCAGGACTGGAGGACCATCGCGCCGAGCGCCAGCGCCCAGACGTCGTCGCCGCCACGTGCCGCGCCGAGGGCGAGGCCCGCGTAGTAGGCGTACTCCTTGGCGCGGTCGAAGGTGGCGTCCAGCCAGGCGCCCATCGTGGAGTACTGGAGCGAGTAGCGGGCGAGCTGCCCGTCGGTGCAGTCCAGGACGAAGGAGAACAGGAGCAGGATGCCCGCCGCGACGTAGCCGCCCCGGGTACCGGTGGCCGCGCAGCCGGCCGCTATCAGCGCGGTCAGCAGGGACGCGGTGGTGACCTGGTTCGGGGTGAGCCCCCGGCGCGCGCACCAGCGGGCGATGTAGCGCGAGTACGGGCTGATGAAGTGGGTGGTGAAGAAGCCGTCGCGGGCCTTCACCGCGCTGCGCAGCCGGACCGCCTCGTCGTCCACCGCCTCGACGTCCGAGCGGGCGGCGGCGCGGGCGGTCTCGTCGGTGGGCACGGTGGCGACGAGCGAGCCCAGTTCGGGGCGCTGCACCAGGGTGCCCTCGGCCTCCATGGCCGCCGCGAGCCTGCCGGGCACCGTGCGGTCGGTGACCGTGGCGGTGCCGCTCGTGGGCTGTCCGGCGCCGACCGCGTCGGTGGTGGCGCGCAGGGCGCCGACCAGGGCGGGGCGCGCCTCGGCCTGTGCGGTGAGGGCGCCGGGCACGGCCGCCGCGGGGAAGCGGGGGTCGGTCAGGGCGAGCCGCAGGGCGTGGCGGTGGCCGACGAACCGGGGGTCGACCAGGGCGATGCGGTGGGCCGTCGGGACGGCGGCCAGCAGGGCGGCCGCCTCGGTGACGTCGGCGGCTGTCCGGACGTCGAAGCCCAGCGACCGCAGATCGTCCTCCAGTGACGATCCGGGCAGCGGAGCACCTGTGAGAATGGCGGTCGACAGACGAACTCACTCCTTGGGTGCTGACACGGATCGGCACGCGACAGTGCGGCCAGAAGCGGCCGGCGGCATGTCGGCAGAGGCTATCGGATGAACGGAAGCGCGAGTTCACTGCCTGTTCGTGCCCCGTTCCGGGCGGGGCCGGACCACGCGCTCCGCCCGCGATCATCATTGTCGATGGCCGCCCCGCCTGACAAAACCGGGTGGCCCCTCACTGCGCCGAGGCTCTGACCTGCACACGTTTCCGCAGGTCAGAGCCAATGACAACGGTGTTCAGTGCCGTGTTGCCCGATACCCCCCGCCCGTAGTTGACTGGCAGGGCCCGGGCCGGAGGTCCGGGTCCGCGAGACGACCGGGAGGCGTCCCCATGGGGGCAGGGCACGATCACGGACACGCGCACGGGCCGGTCCTCACCGGCACGGCGGCCGCCGCGCACAAGGGGCGGTTGCGCATCGCGCTCTGCATCACCCTGGCCGTGACGGTCATGGAGATCGTCGGCGGTGTGCTGTCCGGTTCGCTGGCGCTGATCGCCGACGCGGCCCACATGGCGACCGACGCCCTGGGGCTGGGGCTGGCGCTGCTGGCGATCCATTTCGCCAACCGGCCGGCCGGCCCGAACCGCACCTTCGGCTATGCCCGGGCGGAGATCCTGGCCGCCCTGGCCAACTGCTGCCTGCTGCTGGGGGTGGGCGGCTATCTGCTCTTCGAGGCCGTGCAGCGCTTCATCGACCCGGCGGAGACCCGGGGCGGGCTCACGATCGCCTTCGCCCTGGTGGGTCTCGTCGCGAACGCGGTGTCGCTGTCGCTGCTGACGCGCGGGCAGCAGGACAGCCTCAATGTGCGCGGCGCCTATCTGGAGGTCCTGGCGGACACGCTGGGCTCGGTGACCGTGCTGCTCTCGGCGGGCATCGTCATGGCGACCGGATGGCAGGCGGCGGACCCCATCGCCTCGCTGGTCATCGGGCTCATGATCGTCCCGCGTACGGTGCGGCTGCTGCGCGAGACGCTGAACGTGCTCCTGGAGGCGGCGCCGCCGGGCGTCGACATGGGCGAGGTACGCGACCACATCACGGCGCTGCCCGGCGTGCTGGACGTCCACGATCTGCACGCCTGGACGATCACCTCGGGGATGCCGGTGCTCTCGGCCCATGTGGTGGTGCAGCAGGACCTGCTGGACTCGATCGGCCACGAGAAGCTGCTGCACGAGCTCCAGGGGTGCCTCGGCGACCACTTCGACGTGGAGCACTGCACCTTCCAGCTGGAGCCCAGCGGGCACGCGGAGCACGAGGCGAGGCTCTGCCGCTGAGCCCCGGCCGGCGCGGCCTGCGGTGTAGGGTTTCGCGGACGTGTGCGGGCGGACATGCCAGGCCCTCGAGTACGGACAAGCCGCTTTTGTACGGCAGACTTGAGCAGACTCGACGGGACCGGCTGCACGGGGCCGGGACCACAGCGAAGGATGGGTATGCCGACCACACCAGTCACCGCGGCGAACACCTCGTCGAACGGCACAGCGGAAGCGATCATGCTCGAACTGGTCGACGAGAACGGCACCACCATCGGCACGGCGGAGAAGCTCTCCGCCCATCAGGCGCCCGGCCGGCTGCACCGCGCGTTCTCCGTGTTCCTCTTCGACGAGCAGGGCCGGCTGCTGCTCCAGCAGCGCGCCCTGGGCAAGTACCACTCCCCCGGCGTCTGGTCCAACACGTGCTGCGGCCACCCCTACCCGGGTGAGGCGCCGTTCGCCGCCGCCGCCCGGCGTACGCACGAGGAGCTGGGGATCTCGCCCTCGCTGCTGGCCGAGGCGGGCACCGTCCGCTACAACCACCCGGACCCGGCGTCGGGCCTGGTGGAGCAGGAGTTCAACCACCTCTTCGTGGGGCTCGCGCAGGAGCGGCTGCGGCCCGATCCGGAGGAGGTCGGCGGGACGGCCTTCGTGACGGCGGCGGAGCTGGCCGAGCGGCACGGCCGTGAGCCGTTCTCCGCGTGGTTCATGACCGTGCTGGACGCCGCGCGTCCGGCGATCCGCGAGCTGACCGGCGACGGCGCCGGCTGGTAGGCCGGCGGAGCGGTCAGAGGGCGGTGCTCAGCGGCAGGGCCGCCCAGATGACCTTGCCGCCGCCCGCGGTGTGCTCGACGTCGCAGGTGCCGCCCGCTTCCCGGGTGATCTCGCGGACCAGCAGCAGGCCCCGGCCGCCGGTCTGCGCGTAGTCGGTCTCCAGCGCGGTCGGGCGGTACGGGTGGTTGTCCTCGACGGACACCCTGACCCAGTCCGCACCCACGGCGACCTCCACGGCGAGCTCGGGCGAGAGCAGCGCCGCGTGCTTGACGGCGTTGGTGACCAGCTCGGAGACGATGAGCAGCAGGCCCTGGGTGATGTCGTCCTCGATCGGCACGTTCTGGCGCTTCAGCAGATCACGCACGGCGTGCCGGGCCTGGGGTACGGAGACGTCCGAGGCCGGAGCGGTGAACCGCCAGACCCCTTCGTACGGCACGGGCCGGGCGGGGACACTCCCGCGGCTCTCCATAGTCCGGTACCCGCTCTCCACTCGTAGCGACTTCACGTCGAGTACAGGGTGGCGGGCGCGGTTGCTCCGGTCCGTGCTACTGAACACAAGTCGATTCCTATTGACCGAACTCGACTTCATTAGCGCGAGAGTGTCAGTTTTCAGACCGCTTCTGCCCGTCCTGGGTGAGCGGGTCCGTTCCTTCTCCCTTGTCCGCTCCTGACGCCATCTGCTCGGAGACCAGGGAGACGATCCGCCGGCCGCCGATACCGACGGCGATGAGCCCGAGCCCGTCGAAGAGCAGGGCCAGCGAGAAGAAGCAGCCGAGCACGTAGAGACTGCTGTGCGGCCAGTCGAAGAGGACGAGCAGGCCGAGGAGCAGGCCGAAGGCACCCTGGAGCAGGGTCCATCCGAACTGCGGTCCGCGCACCACGGCGCTGCCGACGAGCCGGAAGACCCCGCCGGTCAGGAAGAGCAGCGCGGCGAACATGGTCAGCGCCTCGGCGGTGCCGTGCGGATGGCGGATCACGACGAGCCCGGCGGCGATGTTGAGCGCGGCCACCACCGCGCCCAGCCAGAAGTAGCTGGTGCCGCGCGACTGGACGGCGTGCAGCAGACCGACCAGGCCGCCGACGAGGAGCAGCCAGCCGAAGAGGATCACCGAGGTGAGCGTCGCGACGCCGGTGTAGACGAGGCCGACCAGGCCGGCGACGACGAGCAGGAGGCCGAGCAGGGCGAGACCGCTGAAACCGCGGTGGAGCTTCCTGCCTGCGTGTTCGGGACCGTCCACGTGGGGCTCCTCGGGTGCGTGCCTGTTTCGCGCCCCCTTGCTGATCGTAGGTTCGGACACCACGGATAGCATCCGGCCATGGACCGTACGGAACCCCGTGTGGAGCACACCGTCGCCGACGGTGTCGCCACCGTCGTCATCAGCAACCCCGCCAAGCGCAACGCGATGACGGCCGCCATGTGGGAGGCGCTGCCGGTCCTGCTCGACAAGCTGGCCGCCGACCCTTCCGTGGGCGCCCTGGTCCTCATGGGCGCGGGCGACACCTTCTGTGCGGGCGCCGACATCTCCTCGCTCCGGGACCCCGGGAGCGACCCGCAGAGGCTGGCCGTGGCGGCCGAGGAGGCGCTGGCCGCGTTCCCGCTGCCGACCCTCGCGGCGGTGCGCGGCTACTGCGTGGGCGGCGGAAGCCAGCTGGCCGCCGCCTGCGATCTGCGCTTCGCGGCCGAGGGCGCCCTGTTCGGAGTCACCCCGGCCAAGCTGGGCATCGTCTACCCCGCGTCGTCCACCCGCCGCCTGGTCGCCCTCACGGGGCCCGCGACGGCCAAGCACCTGCTGTTCTCCGGTGAGCTGATCGACACGGAGCGGGCGCTGCGGACGGGTTTGGTGGACGAGGTGCTGCCGGCCGACGGGCTGGACGAGCGGGTCGCCGCCTACGTCCGCACCCTGGTGTCCCGGTCCCGGCTGACCCAGGCCGCCGCCAAGGAGTTCGCGGCCGGGCGCGAGGACCGGGACGAGCACTGGGCCGGGCAGGCGCGGGGCTGCGGCGACACCGCGGAGGGGGTCGCCGCCTTCCTGGAACGCCGCACGCCCCGCTTCGGCTGGACGCCTACCGCAGGATGAAGCGGCTCCGGCCCCGCCACTCCTCGACGAGGTCGGCCGGAGCCTTGTCCGGCGACCCGGCGTCGTAGGGCGGCTGGGGGTCGTACTCCGCCAGGAGCTGTACGGCCTGGGCGGTACGGTCGCCGGCCATGCGGCCGAGCAGCGTGAGGCCCATGTCGATGCCGGACGAGACACCGGCGGCGGTGACGTACTTGCCGTCGAAGACCACGCGCTCGCCGGTGGGCTCGGCGCCGTGGTCCCTGAGCGTGTCCAGGGCTAGCCAGTGCGAGGTGGCGCGCCGCCCCTTCAGCAGCCCGGCCGCCGCCAGCAGCAGCGATCCGGTGCAGACGGAGGTCGTCCAGGTGCTGGCCTCGTCCGCGCGGCGCAGCCATCCGAGCAGGTTCTCGTTCTCCATCTGGTGGTGCTGCCCGGGGCCGCCGGGGACGATCACCAGGTCGGGGGCGGGGACCTCGTCGAACGTCCGGTGCGCGACCAGGTCGAGGCTGCCGTTGTCGTTGCGTACGGCGCCCGTCCGTTCGGCGACGAAGACGGTCTCGGCACCCGGGGTGCGGGACAGGATCTCGTAGGTGCCGACGGCGTCCAGCGCGGTGAAGCGGTCGAAGAGGACGATGGCGATCTGCATGGGGCTGCTCCCTGTCTGTCTCTGTCTTGCGGGTGGTCAGGAGTGGTCGGTGGTGCCGAAGCGGCGGCGGTATTCGGCCGGGCCCGCGCCGAGCGCCTTGACGAAGGCCCGGCGCATCGCCTCCGGCGTGCCGTAGCCGCAACTGCGGGCGATCCGGGCGACCCCGTCGGTGGTGTCCTCCAGGAGCCGGCGGGCGTGTTCGAGGCGGACGCGGTCGACGTACCGGCCGGGCGTGGTCCCCGTCTCCGCCTGGAAGGCGCGGGCGAAGTGGCGGGGCGAGAGGCGGGCGCGGGCGGCCAGGGCCTCGACGGAGAGGTCGGCGCCGGGATGTTCGGTGATCCAGTGCTGCACCTCGCGCAGCGGTTCCCGGCGCGCCGTCTGGGCGCTGAGCTGGGCGCTGAACTGGGACTGGCTGCCCGGCCTGCGCAGGAAGACGACCAGATGCCGGGCGACCGTGAGGGCGACGTCCCGTCCGTGGTCCTCCTCGACCAGGGCCAGCGCGAGGTCGATGCCCGCGGTGACCCCGGCGGAGGTGGCGATCCTGCCGTCCCGTACGAAGATCGGCTCGGGATCGACCTCGACGGCCGGATACTCGCGGGCCAGCTTCTCGCACACGTTCCAGTGCGTCGTCGCCCGGTGCCCGTCCAGCTGTCCGGCCGCCGCGAGCAGCAGCGCCCCGCTGCACACCGAGACCAGCCGCTCGGGCAGCGGCCCGTGCGCGCGCAGCCAGTGGACGAGCGCGGGGTCGGGGTCGCGGGTGCCCCCGCCGCCGGGGACGAGGAGGGTGTGGGGTGTCGGCGCGTCCGCGAGGCTGCCGTCGGGGACCAGGGTGAGGCCGCAGGAGGTGCGGACCGGGGCGCCGGCCGGCGAGGCGGTGCGCAGCTCGTACGAGATGTCCGGGAAGCGCGACGCCCCGGCGAAGACCTCCATGGGGCCGGTGACGTCGAGGCTCTGGATGCCGTCGAAGAGGACGACGAGCACGGATCGCTGCTTCATGTCCGCCATCCTGGGCGGCCCCCCGTGATGGCCGCAATGACGGGTTCCCCACCTTTCCTGCCATCACCGGTTGCGGCGCAGCTCACGTGCGCCAGGGGGTTCCGACCCGTACCAACCAGTCGGTAACGTGCGGGTATGAGTACTCTCCCGCCCCGTGCCGGGCGGCGTTGCCACAACGCCCTGAACCCGCTGCACTCGTCGCTCTACTTCTCCCCCGACCTCGGCAAGGAGCTCGGCGGGATCGGGATAGAAGACCCCTCCGCCGCCTACTTCGCCACCCGCGCCGCCGCGATGGGCGCGGTCGGGGCGGAGACCGTGACCGCGGCCTTCTACAACTTCAACCACGCGCTCGTGGCCCAGCACGTGCCCGCGATCTGGGACATCGCCTCGCCCGCGAAGGTCCTGGACGCGCGGCTGCGCGCAGCCGACGCGACGCTGCGCCGGCTGCTCGGCGAGGAGGTCATCGCCTCCCCCGAGATGGCCGAGGCCGCGCAGCTCGCCCTGCGCGCCACGGAGGGCTGCACCCGGCACGCCCGGCCGCTGTACGCCGCGCACGCCGGTCTGCCGGTGCCCGACGAACCGCACCTGGTGTACTGGCACGCGGCGACGCTGCTCCGCGAGCACCGGGGTGACGCCCACCTCGCCGCGCTCCTCACCGCCGGGCTCGACCCGCTCGAAGCACTGGTCAGCCACACCGCGACCGGGAAGGGCATGGCAATCCGCTGGCTTCTGTCCAGCCGGGGCTGGCGGCGCACCGACTGGGAGGACGCGTCGGAGCGGCTGCGGGGGCGCGGGCTGCTCACGGCGGAGGGCGGGCTGACCGAGGAGGGCGCCGCGCTGCGCAAGGAGCTGGAGGAGACCACGGACCGGATGGACCTGGGCCCGTACGAGCACCTGGGCGGACCGGGGGTGGCCCGGCTGACCGAGCTGGGGCGCGGGTTCCTCGCCACGGCCGCGGCGGCGGGCGCCTTCCCGGCGAGCGCGACGGGCTGACCCGCGAAAACCGCGGCCCGCTCCCTGGGGTGGCCGGGCGACACGGCACCCGGCCACCCGGCACAATGCAGGGCGTGTGGCTCCTGGACCGTCCCAGCGGCGGCCCGGGGCCCGACCAGCACAGCCAGCAGGAGAAGGCGAGTCGGTAGAACCGTGACGACGTCCATCGAAGGCAGGATCGCCGAGGAGCTCGGCGTACGCGAGCGGCAGGTGAAGGCGGCCGTCGAGCTGCTCGACGGCGGGTCCACCGTGCCGTTCATCGCGCGCTACCGCAAGGAAGCAACCGAGATGCTCGACGACGCGCAGCTGCGCACGCTCGAGGAACGGCTGCGGTATCTGCGGGAGCTGGAGGAGCGCCGGACGGCGGTCCTCGAATCCGTACGGGAGCAGGGCAAGCTGGACGAGGCGCTGGAGGCGCGGATCCGGGCCGCCGACACGAAGGCGCGCCTGGAGGACATCTACCTCCCGTTCAAGCCGAAGCGGCGGACGAAGGCGCAGATCGCCCGGGAGGCCGGCCTCGAACCGCTCGCCTCCGGCCTGCTCGACGACCCGTCGGTCGATCCGCTGGCCGCCGCGGCGGCGTTCGTCGACGCGGACAAGGGCGTCGCGGACCCGGCGGCGGCGCTGGAGGGCGCCCGCGCCATCCTCACCGAGCGCTTCTCGGAGGACGCCGACCTCATCGGCGAGCTGCGCGAGCGCATGTGGACGCGCGGGCGGCTGGTGGCCCGGGTGCGGGACGGCAAGGAGGAGGCGGGTGCCAAGTTCGCTGACTACTTCGACTTCGCCGAGCCGTTCACCGCGCTGCCCTCGCACCGGGTCCTCGCGATGCTCCGGGGCGAGAAGGAGGACGTGCTCGACCTGGTTCTGGAGCCGGAGGAGCCGTCCGAGGCGCCCGGCCCTTCCTCGTACGAGAACATGGTCGCCCGGCGCTTCGGCGTGGGCGACCGGGGACGCCCCGGCGACAAGTGGCTGGCCGACACGGTGCGGTGGGCCTGGCGGACCCGGATCCTGGTGCACCTCGGCATCGACCTGCGGCTGCGGCTGCGTACGGCGGCGGAGGACGAGGCGGTACGCGTCTTCGCGTCGAACCTGCGCGATCTGCTGCTCGCCGCGCCGGCCGGGACGCGGGCGACGCTGGGGCTCGACCCCGGTTTCCGGACCGGGGTGAAGGTCGCCGTCGTGGACGCGACCGGCAAGGTCGTCGCGACCGACGTCATCCACCCGCACGTCCCGGCCAACAAGTGGGACCAGTCGCTCGCCACGCTGGAACGGCTGGCCCGGGAGCACCGTGTCGAGCTGATCGCCATCGGCAACGGCACGGCGTCCCGGGAGACGGACAGGCTCGCCGGTGAGCTGTGCGCGAAGCATCCTGAGCTGAAGCTGACCAAGGTGATGGTCTCGGAGGCGGGTGCCTCCGTGTACTCCGCCTCGGCGTTCGCCTCGCAGGAACTCCCCGACATGGACGTCTCCTTGCGCGGTGCCGTCTCGATCGCTCGGCGGCTCCAGGACCCGCTGGCCGAGCTGGTGAAGATCGACCCGAAGTCGATCGGTGTCGGGCAGTACCAGCACGACCTGTCCGAGGTGAAGCTCTCCCGGTCGCTGGACGCGGTCGTCGAGGACTGCGTGAACGGTGTCGGCGTCGACGTCAACACCGCGTCCGCCCCACTGCTGTCCCGGGTCTCCGGCATCGGCTCGGGGCTCGCCGAGAACATCGTGGCGCACCGTGACGCGAACGGGCCGTTCGCGTCCCGCAGGAGCCTGAAGGACGTGGCCCGGCTGGGTCCGAAGGCGTACGAGCAGTGCGCGGGCTTCCTCCGGATTCGCGGCGACGACCCGCTCGACGCGTCGAGCGTGCACCCGGAGGCGTACCCGGTGGTGCGGGCGATGGTGAAGAGGACCGGCGGGGACGTGGCCGCGCTGATCGGCAACACGGGTGTCCTGCGGTCGTTGCGGGCCGACGACTTCGTGTCCGAGAAGTTCGGGCTGCCGACGGTGGGCGACATCCTGAAGGAGCTGGAGAAGCCGGGCCGCGACCCGCGCCCCGCCTTCGAGACCGCCACCTTCAAGGAGGGCGTCGAGAAGATCGGCGACCTGGAGTCCGGGATGGTGCTGGAGGGCGTCGTGACGAACGTCACCGCGTTCGGGGCGTTCGTGGACATCGGGGTGCATCAGGACGGGCTGGTGCACGTGTCGGCGATGTCGCGGTCGTTCGTGAAGGATCCCCGGGACGTGGTGAAGCCGGGGGATGTGGTGCGGGTGAAGGTGATGGAGGTCGATATTCCGCGGAAGCGGATCTCGTTGACCTTGCGGTTGGACGACGAGCAGCCGGCCGGTGGCCGGGGAGCGGCCTCCGGGGGTGAGCGGGGCGGACGGCCGCCTCGGCCCCGGGAGGGTGGCGGCCGCCAGTCCCGTGGCGGCGGTCGGTCCGCGCCTGCGGCGGCTCCGGCCAGCGGGGCGATGGCCGACGCCTTGCGGCGGGCGGGGTTGTTGAAGGGCAAGTAGGAGGGGTGGGGGCGGGGTGCGGGTTCCTCGCGCCTGCGGCGGGCCTGTTCCCCACCCCGCCCCTTCCCGGAACGGGGGCTCTGCCGCGGGCCCCGCTCCTCAAGCGCCGGCGGGACCCGGGTTTCGGACCCCGCTCCTCAGGCGTCGGCGGGACTCGGGTTTCGGACCCCGCTCCTCAAGCGCCGGAAGGGCTGGGAGACACCACGTGGCCCTTGTGCAGCACCGTGCGGTCCTCGGGGCGGTCCATCACCGCCGATGTCACCGTCTCGCCCTCCAGCAGGAGCAGGTCCGCCCGCGACCCCACCGTCACGCCCGGGCGGTCCGTGGTCGAGGTCAGGCGGCCCGGACCGTCCCGCAGGATCGAGGCACCGCCCGTCGTGGCCACCGCCAGGCAGTGTTCGATCATGTCGTCCGCGCGGTAGCCGTTCGTGAAGGCCAGCTGCCAGGTGCGGTCCAGCATGTCGCCGTTGCCGTACGGGGACCAGAAGTCGCGCTGGCCGTCCTCGCCCAGGCCCACCCGGACGCCCGCGGCGGTCAGGTCGGCCAGCGGGAGCGAGTGGTGCCGGGCGGGTGCCACGGTCGCCATCGCGATGTCCAGTTCGGCGAACTCCTCGATCAGGCGGCGCGTCGTCGCCTCGTTCACCGAGCCCAGGTCGTAGGCGTGCGAGATCGTCACCCGGCCGGCCATGTCCAGGGCGCGCACGCGCTCCAGGATCAGGTCGACGCTGAACACGCCGAGGGCGCCCGGCTCGTGGAGGTGGAAGTCGACCGGCGCGTGGTGGCGCTCGGCGAGGCCGAAGACGATGTCGAGGTGGCGTACGGGGTCGCGGTCCAGGGTGCACGGGTCGATGCCGCCGACGACCGCGGCGCCCGAGGACAAGGCCCGGTCCATCAGTTCCGGCACGCCCTTCTCGCGGAGCAGGCCGGCCTGCGGGAACGCCATGATCTCGACCTCGCACCGCCCGGCGTGCGCCTCCTTGGCCGCGAGCACGCCCTCGAACCGCTCCAGGCCGCAGTCCGCGTCGATCTGCGCGTAACTCCGGACGCGGGTGGTGCCGCGCTCGATCATGCGGGCCAGGGTGTACGTGGCCCGCTGGGCGACGTCCCACTCGTCCTCGCGCCAGTGCTCGCGGTCGTTCATCATCATGCCCCAGACGCCGGGGGCGCCCGTGTGCGGACGGAACGGCAGGCCCATGCGCGTGGAGTCCAGGTGGCAGTGGACGTCCGAGAAGGACGGCAGGGCGAGCCGTCCCCGCCCGGCCACCGTGTCCTCCGTGGCGGCGCGGGCCGGGTCGTGTGCGGTGATCGCGGTGATCACCCCGTCCTCGACGGTGAGGTCACTGGGCTCTCCGCCCCAAGGGCGGACGTCGCTGATCAGCATGGAGCGCTTCTCCTGTGCGGGTTGTGTGCGGTGGTGTCACTCGGGCGGGAGAATCCCGGACAACGCCGTCAGCGACGGCTCCCTCCCCCGTTCGATGTGCGCGTACGCGAGAGCCGCGGCCAGGTCCGGCTTGCCCGCGTGGATCGCGGCGCAGATGTCCCGGTGCTCGGCGCACTGGACGTGCGGGTCGCGGCCCCCGGTGAGGCCGAACAGCCACTGCACCAGTCCCAGCGAGGGCTGCAGCGCGTCCCGGAGCAGCCGGTTGCCGGTCATCGCGACAATCTCCGCGTGCAGGGCGGTGTTGGCCGCGGGGATCTCCGCCGCGTCGCCCCGCCCGGTGGCGGCCTCCGCCGCCTCCATCGCCGCCCGCAGCCGCTCCCCGTCGCCCCCGGCCGCACACGCTTCGGCCGCCCGGCGGGCGGCGAACACCTCCAGGCTGAGGCGGAGGTCGAAGAGTTCGGCGACGTCCCGCAGCGAGAGGTCGCGTACGGAGGCGCCCCGGCGCGGGGACATGACGACCAGACCCTCGCCGGTCAGCCGGGTGAGCGCCTCGCGGACCGGGATGCGCGAGACGCCCAGGCTCTCGGAGAGCTCGCGCTCGCGCAGGCGTGAACCCGGCGGGTGCGCGCCGGAGAGGATGCCCGCGCGGATCGTCCGCTCGACACGGTCGGCGTGCGAGGCTCCGGCGTCGTCGCCCGCTTGAGTCATCACCAGAGGACATTAGCACTTGGTATGCCAAACGCTACGGCTGCGGGATCGATTGAGGAAACGCGAGGGTGGGAGCCGCCCTGATTCACCGTTTGGTATGCCAGATCCAGTCAGGCGACTTCCGTGACGCGCCCCTCCGCCACCTCGATCCGGCGCGTCGTGTGCACCGCCTCCAGCATCCGGCGGTCGTGCGTCACCAGGAGCAGGGTTCCGGTGTACGAGTCGAGCGCCGACTCCAGCTGTTCGATCGCCGGAAGGTCCAGGTGGTTCGTGGGCTCGTCCAGGACCAGGAGATTGACGCCCCGGCCCTGGAGCAGGGCGAGCGCCGCCCGGGTGCGCTCCCCCGGTGAGAGGGTCGTCGCCGGGCGCATCACGTGGTCGGCGCGCAGACCGAACTTGGCGAGCAGGGTGCGCACGTCGGCGGGCTCCGTCTCCGGGACCGCCGCGCAGAACGCCTCCAGGAGCGTCTCCGAGCCGTGGAAGAGCTTGCGCGCCTGGTCCACCTCGCCGACGACCACGCCGGAGCCCAGGTGCGCGTGCCCCGAGTCCAGCGGGAGGCGGCCCAGGAGCGCGGCCAGCAGGGTCGACTTCCCGGAGCCGTTGGCGCCCGTGATGGCGACCCGGTCCGCCCAGTCGATCTGGAGCGAGGCGGGGCCGAACACGAAGTCGCCGCGCACGACGCGGGCCTCACGCAGGGTGGCGACGACCGAGCCGGAGCGGGGCGCGGAGGCGATCTCCATCCGCAGTTCCCACTCCTTGCGCGGCTCGTCCACCACGTCGAGCCGTTCGATCATGCGCTGTGTCTGCCGGGCCTTCGCGGCCTGCTTCTCGCTGGACTCGCTGCGGAACTTGCGGCCGATCTTGTCGGAGTCGGTGGCCTTGCGGCGGGCGTTCTTGACACCCTTGTCCATCCAGGAGCGCTGCATCAGGGCGCGGCTCTCCAGCGCCGAGCGCTTGTCGGCGTACTCCTCGAACTCCTCGCGGGCATGCCGCCGGGCCCGCTCGCGCTCCTCCAGGTAGGCCGCGTAGCCACCGCCGTACAGGTTGATCTGCTGCTGGGCCAGATCGAGTTCGAGGACCTTGGTGACCGTCCGCATGAGGAACTCGCGGTCGTGGCTGATGACGACGGTGCCGGAGCGCAGCCCGGAGACGTACTTCTCCAGGCGTTCCAGGCCGTCCAGGTCCAGGTCGTTCGTGGGCTCGTCCAGCAGGAAGACGTCGTAGCGCGACAGCAGGAGCGAGGCGAGTCCGGCGCGGGCCGCCTGGCCGCCGGAGAGCGCGGTCATCGGCAGGTCGAGGCCGACGGTGAGGCCGAGTTCGGCGGCGGTCTCCTCGGCCCGGTCGTCCAGGTCCGCGCCGCCGAGGGCGAGCCAGCGCTCCAGGGATTCGGAGTACGCGTCGTCCGCGCCGGGAGCGCCCTCGACCAGGGCCTCCGTGGCGGCGTCCATGGCGGTCTGGGCGTCGGCGACGCCGGTCCGGCGGGCCAGGAACTCCCGTACGGTCTCGCCGGGGCGCCGCTCGGGCTCCTGGGGCAGGTGGCCGACGGTCGCGGTGGGCGGGGAGAGCCGGAGCTCGCCCTCCTCCGGCTGGTCGAGACCGGCGAGCAGCCGGAGCAGGGACGATTTTCCGGCGCCGTTGACTCCGACGAGACCGATCACGTCCCCGGGGGCGACCACGAGGTCGAGCCCGGCGAACAGCGTGCGGTCGCCGTGTCCGGCGGCGAGATCCTTGGCGACGAGAGTGGCAGTCATCAGGATGCAGATCCTAATCGGCGGGACACCGTCTAAGGTCCGGGGCAAGCAGGCGGACCGGGAGGCGGCAGTGGTGGCGGACGTGATCGTGGTGGGCGGCGGGGTCAGCGGACTGACCACGGCGAAGGTGCTGGCCGAGCGGGGCCGCCGGGTGCGGGTGTGGTCGCGGGAACCGGCCGGCGACACGACCTCGGCCGTGGCGGGCGCCTTGTGGTGGCCCTACCGGATCGAGCCGCTGGACCGCGTCGGCGACTGGTCACTGGCCGCGCTGCGGTGGTACGAGGAGCTGGCCGTACGCCCGGAGAAGACCGGCGTACGCCTGGTCGACGGGCTCCACCGGGGCGAGCGCCTGGCGCACCTCGGGCCGTGGGCCGGGGAGCTGGAGGGCGCCGTGGAGACGGCCGAGGGCCTGCGGTGCCGGCTGCCGCTGATCGACATGCCGGCGCACCTGGCGTGGCTGGAGGACCGGGTGCGCGCGGCCGGGGGTGCGGTCGAGCGCCGCACGGTCACCTCGTTCGCCGAGGCCGCCGCGGAGGCGGGGACGGTGGTCAACTGCGCCGGGCTCGGCGCCCGCGACCTGGTCCCGGATGCCGGGGTGCGCCCGGTGCGCGGGCAGTTGGTGCTGGTGGAGAACCCGGGGATACGGGAGTGGTTCACGGAGGCGGACCCGGCGTCGAGCGAGACCACGTACTTCTTCCCGCAGCCGGGCCGCCTGGTGCTCGGCGGCACGGCGACGGCCGACGACTGGACCGCGGCGCCCGATCCCCGCACGGCGGAGGAGATCGTGGCCCGCTGCGCCCGGATCCGCCCGGAGATCGCCGACGCGAAGGTCATCGGCCACCGGGTGGGCCTCCGCCCGGCCCGGGACGCGGGGGTCCGCATCGAGGCGGAGTCCCTGGCCGGGGGCGGGCGGCTGGTGCACAACTACGGGCACGGGGGCGCGGGCGTGACGGTGGCGCTGGGCTGCGCGCGGGAGGCGGCCCGGCTGGTGGGGTGAGGGGCCGGCGGGTCCTGCCGGCCCCGGCGGACTCCTCAGGCCGGGGTGGAACCTCCCGGGCTGTCGCGGTCGTGGCGTTCCGTGGTGATCTGGCTGCCGCCGGGACCGATGCGGATCTCGAAGTCTCCGTCGTACTTGGCGTGGCCCTCGATGACCGCCGACTCCACGGCCTCCACGCCGAACTCGCGGCGCACGATCAGGGGGTCCTGGCGCAGGTCGCGCAGCAGGGCCACGCACATGCAGATCATGACGATGGTGAACGGGGCCGCGACCAGGATGGTCAGGTTCTGGAGGCCCGCCAGGGCATCGCCCTTGCCGTTGCCGATGAGCAGCATGACGGCGGCGACCGCGCCGGTGACGACGCCCCAGAAGATGACGACCCACTTGGCGGGTTCGAGGATGCCTTTCTGGGACAGGGTGCCCATCACGATGGACGCGGCGTCCGCGCCCGAAACGAAGAAGATGCCGACGAGCACCATCACCAGGATGCTCATCAGCGTGGCGACGGGGAACTGCTGGAGCACGCCGAAGAGCTGCGCCTCCTGGGTGTCGGCGCCGCCCAGCTTCCCGGCCTCCTGGAGTTTGATGGCGGTGCCGCCGAAGATGGCGAACCAGATCAGGCTCACGGTGCTGGGCACCAGGATGACGCCGCCGATGAACTGGCGGATGGTCCGGCCCTTGCTGATCCGGGCGATGAACATGCCCACGAAGGGCGTCCAGGAGATCCACCAGGCCCAGTAGAAGACGGTCCAGCTGCCGAGCCATTCGGCCACCTCGCCCTCGCCGGTGGCCTCCGTACGGCCGGCGAGTTGCGGGAGGTCGCCGAAGTAGGAGGCGATCGAGGTCGGAATGAGGTCGAGCACGATGATCGTGGGGCCCGCGATGAACACGAACACGGCCAGGATCAGCGCGAGCACCATGTTGATGTTGGACAGCCACTGGATGCCCTTCTCCACCCCGGAGACCGCCGAGGCGATGAACGCGACGGTCAGCACGGCGATGATCAGGACGAGCAGTCCGGTGCCGGTCTTCTCCTTCCAGTTCAGCTCGTGGAAGCCGCTGCCGATCTGAAGGGCGCCGAGGCCCAGCGAGGCGGCCGAGCCGAAGAGGGTCGCGAAGATGGCCAGGATGTCGATGAACCGGCCGAGTCCGCCGTGGGCGTGGCGGGGGCCGATCAGCGGCTCGAAGACGGCGCTGATCGTCTGCCGCCTGCGGCGCCGGAAGGTGCTGTACGCGATGCCCAGGCCGACCACCGCGTAGATCGCCCACGGGTGCAGTGTCCAGTGGAAGAGGGTGGTGGCCATCGCGGTCTGCATCGCCTCGGCCGCGTCGGCGGGGCGGGTGCCTGGCGGCGGGTCGGTGAAGTGCGCGAGCGGCTCGCTGACCCCGTAGAACATCAGACCGATGCCCATGCCCGCGCTGAACATCATCGCGACCCAGGAGACCGTGCGGAACTCCGGCTCCTCGTCCTCCTGGCCGAGGGTGATGTTTCCGTACCGGCTGATCGCGAGCCACAGGGCGAAGACCACGAATCCGGACGCGGCCAGCATGAACGCCCAACCGCCGTTGTGGATGAGGCCGTTGAGCGCCTTGCCGGAGACGTCCTCCAGCGAGTCGGTGGCGGTGGCCCCCCAGATGACGAAGGCCAGGGTGAGGCCGGCCGTGACGCCGAACACCACCCGGTCGGTGACGGGGCTCCGGCCGTGGCCCGGTTCGCCGGGGAGGTCGGCCGTTACCGGCACATCCCCTCTGCCGCCCGTTCTCTGTTCGTCCTGCGACACGAATGGCACCTTTCACGGAAACTGACAAATCGCTCTCCGTAGGCAGTACCACACTCAACATGCATCTTTCGGGATCAACAAGCGGTATCGGGTTGACCGTTTGTGAGGTGATATGCGGCCCGCCCGTCCAGCAGGAGCGGGATCAGCTTCCGGGCGGGTTGCCGCAGGGGCACGTAGACCCCGTCACCGTCGGGGCGGGAGGTGACGGCATGCAGCGAGAGTTCGTCCCGGACGCGCGAGAACTGCTCCTTCGTGAGGCGGTAGCCGCACGGCGGGTCGGTGAGGGTGTCGTCCGGCGCCGGGGCCTCGTCGTCCGAGCCCCCGAGAAACACGGGCCCCCGGTCGTCGGTCCCCGCCGACCGGGAGGCGGCGGTGGCGGCGGCGATGCTCGCGCGCTGCTCCTCCGCGTACCGGAAGAGTGCCTTGAGGGCCACGAGTTGGGAGGTCACGCGGCGGCGGGCGTTGAGGGCGGAGTCGCCGCGCTCCTCGGCGGAGAGCGCGTCCGTACGGGATTCGGTCAGCAGTCCGACCGCGTGGGTGAGGCCGGCGACGTTGCGCAGGATGCGCTCCTGGCCGTCGCCGGCGGTCCGTTCGACCGGACGGCCGGTGCCCGGGTCGGTCCAGACGCCGTACAGGCCGGTGCCGAAGCCGGCCTTCTCCGCGGCGGGCCGCACCCGGTCCAGGGCCAGGGTGCGCGCCTCGTCGCGCAGCCGTTCGCCGGTGTTGGGGTTGCGGGGCCACAGGACGAGCAGGTCCTTGTCGTAGTACGGCGCGGTCGCGGCGTACTCGTGCAAGTCCGCGATCACATCGGGTTCGTGGTCGCGCAGTACGGCGGCGACGGCTCGGGCCTCGGGGCTGCGCAGGGCGAGGTGGTCCCGGTTGATGTCCACGCCGTCGCCGTTGGCCCGGGTCCCCGCCGCGAGGCCGTCGGGGTTGGCGGTGGGCACGACCAGGATCCCGGTCCGGGCGAGGAGGGCGCGGGTGCGGGCGTCGGTGGCGTACGCGAGGTCCCGGACCGTGCTCAGGCACGCTTCCCGTGCCGCCGGTTCGTCGCCGTGCTGGCCGCAGACCAGGAGCACGGTGAGCGCGCGGGGGTCGGTGCTGCCGATGCGGACGAGGCGCAGGGGGCGGCCCCGGGCCGTGGTGCCGATCCGCCGCACGGAGACCCGGTCGACGCGCCGGGCGAGGCCCGCGAGCAGGGACGCCTCCTCGGACTGCCGGGTCCAGCGCGCTCCGCCGGAGAGCTCGAAGCCGGTGCGGGGCGCGGTGGTGCGGGCCGCGTCCGAGGGAACGGTGAGGAGAGGTACGGTCAGGGCGGCGGTGGCGACCGCCAGCGCGAGATCGCGGGCACGGCCGCGCCGGGGCAGCCGCCGTCCCCCGGCCGTCGGCGCGATCGGCATGGGCGGAAGGTACTGCGGTCGCGGTGGCCCGCGACAGACCCGTGCACGGGCTGTTTACGAAACGGGATGATCTCCGGCCCGTTGGGACCCGATCCGTCCCCCGCCGGGCGGGTACCCCCTAGGCTGGCGGGGCCGGCCGACCGCCCGGCCCCGCTGTGCCGCAGAGGAGCGTCCCTTGCCCGGTCCGTCCCCCGATACCCCGCTCCACGCGCGTCCCACGCTGGAAGCGGTGGCGGCCCGCGCCGGAGTCTCCCGGGCGACGGCCTCGCGGGTGGTGAACGGCGGTGCGGGGGTGCGGCAGCCGCTCGTGGACCAGGTGCGCAAGGCGGTCGAGGAGCTGGGCTACATCCCGAACCATGCGGCACGGACCCTGGTGACCCGGCGGAACGGGGCGGTGGCCGTGATCATCGACGAGCCCGAGGTGCGGATCTTCTCCGACCCGTTCTTCTCCCAGCACATCCGGGGCATCAGCCGGGAACTGAACGCGCACGACGCGCAGTTGGTGCTGCTGCTGGTGGAGGGCCGGGGAGACTTCGAGCGGGTCAGCCGCTATCTGGGCGGCGGCCATGTCGACGGGGTGCTGGCCTTCTCCCTGCACACCGACGACGAACTCCCCGCCGCCATCCGCCGTTTCCGCGTCCCGGCCGTCTACGGGGGCCGGCCCGGGCGGCCGGGTGCGCCGACCGACGCGGTGCCCTTCGTGGACTGCGACAACCGGGGCGGCGCCCGGGAGGCAGTACGGCATCTGGCCGGGCTCGGCCGCCGGCACATCGCGCACATCGCCGGACCGCGCGACCAGACCTCGGCCCTCGACCGGATCGACGGCTACGCGGACATCCTGCCGGACGCCGACCCCGCGCTGCTCGCGGACGGCGACTTCACGGTGGAGGGCGGTGCGCGGGCCATGGCCGAGCTGCTGGCGCGGCGGCCGGACCTGGACGCGGTGTTCGCGGCGAACGACCTGATGGCGTCGGGTGCGCTGCGGGTGCTGCGGGAGCGGGGGCGGCGGGTGCCGCAGGACGTGGCGCTGGTGGGCTTCGACGACATGGAGTCGGTCGCCGGGGCGACGGACCCGCCACTGACGACGATACGTCAGGACGTGGTGGGCATGGGCCGGTTGATGGTGCGGCTGCTGATGGAGCGGCTGGAGGCCGGGGGCGCGGTGCCGGAGTCGGTGATCACTCCGACGCGGCTGGTCCGCCGCGCCTCGGCCTGAGCCCGTCCGTGCGGGCCCGGTGGGCCGCCCGGGCGCGGCGGGCCCGGGGCAGGTAGCGCAGGCGCTCCGGCAGGACGGGGACCACGAGCCGGACCACCGCGCAGAACCTCCGCAGGGCGCGTTCCTGCGCGTCGGTCCACTCCAGGCCGATGGCCTCGCGGGCGTCGGGCGGCATCAGCCCGACGGTCAGGAAGGAGCGGAACCGGGCGAGCGGCGGGAGCAGCACCGGCCACACCGCCCTGAGCAGCAGCCGCAGCGCCCAGAGGCCCCGGTCCGGCGGCGGGACGGCGGTGTCGGTGGCGACGAGTTCCGCGACGACGGGGGTCTTCTCGATCTCGTGGGCCAGCATGGCGCGGTAGTACGGCCAGAACTCCTCGATGGTCTGCGGCATGTCCCGGTCGTGGATGCCGAGCACCCGGCCCACCTGGAGCCATTCCGCGTACAGCGCGCGCTCCTGCTCGCGGCTGAGCGGGCGCAGCAGGTAGCGGGCGCCGTGCCGGTAGACGGGGTAGCCGGTGGCGTGCACCCAGGCGTAGTTCGCCGGAGTCAGGGCGTGGTAAGGGCGGCCCCGGGTGTCGGTGCCCTGGATGGTGCGGTGCAGCCGGCGGAGCCTGCGCCCCTCCTCGGCGGCTTCCTCACCTCCGTACACCCAGAGCTGGAGCGAGCCGAGGGAGCGCTCGCCGCGTCCCCAGGGGTCCGTGCGGAACACGGAGTGCTCGTCCACGCCCGCGCCGACGGCGGGGTGGGCGACCTGGAGGGTGAGGGCGGCGGGCAGCATCAGCAGGGCCCGCACATCGCCGGACAGGCTCCACAGCACGCCACCGGGCGGGGGCGGCGCGGGGTCGTTGCTGCTGCTCATGCGGTGCTCCCGGCGGTGGTGTTGACGGCATCGATGAAACAAGTCAATAGTATTTGTAACTTTGACTCTCCGGAACAGACGTGCCGTCACCTCACTCCCGAACAAACGCGTTGACGCCGGGGCACGGACAGGAGGGCGCACCATGGGCCGGTACAGCCGCCTGCAGGAGATCCGCCGGATGGATCCGGCGCGGGACTGCGCCGAGATCCTTCGGCTGATCTCCCAGTACGAGTTCCCGTGGGACTACCGGCAGGGCGTCAGCGTGGCGTTCCTGCGCGACTACGGCGTCCCCCGGATCTCCGTGCTCCTCGATCGCACCCAGGAATTCGAGCGCAACGGGCAGAAGCGGTACGACGACACGGTGCTGCTCGGGTACGAGATGGCCGTCGACGGCTTCGACTCCGAGCGCGGGCGGGCGGCGGCGCGGCATCTGAACCGCATCCACGGCAGGTACCGCATCGAGAACGACGACTTCCGGTACGTCCTGGCGACGACGGTCGTGGGGCCGAAGCGCTGGATCGACCGGTACGGCTGGCGCCCGCTGTGCGCGCAGGAGGTGCGGGCGCTGGCGGAGGCGGGACGGAAGACCGGGGCGATGATGGGCATCGAGGACGTGCCCGACACGTACGAGGGGTTCGAGCGGCTGCTCGACGCGTACGAGGAGCGGATGTTCGCGTACGACCCGGCGAACCGGAGGGTGGCCGGCGCCACGTTCCGGATGATGGCGAGCTGGTACCCGCGCCCGCTGCGGCCGCTCGTCGCCCGGTTCGCCCTGGCGGTGCTCGACGAGCCGCTGCTCAGGGCGCTGGGCTTCCCGCCGCAGCCCCGCTGGGTGCGGACCTCGGCGTCGGCGGCGCTGCGGCTGCGGGCTCGGTGCGTGCGCCGGATGCCGGCCAGGCCCCGCCTCCTCCCTTCCCGGCCGCAGCCGCGCTCGTACCCCTTCGGCTGGCGGCTGGACGACCTCGGGCCGCACTGGGCGCGCAGCCGGCCGCTCGAACCGCTGCCGGACGAGACCGCCGTCCGGCCGGGGCCCGAGGACGGCTGAGGCGCCGGGTCAGGCGGTGAGCAGGGGGACCAGGCAGCGGCGGGCGAAGTCGCGGACCTGGGTGTCGTCGTCCAGTTCGAAGCAGCTGACCGGGTTGAGGAGGAAGGAGACGGTGATCCGCACCATGAGCTCGGCCACGGGGGTCGGGTCGGTCTCCGGACCGCCCTCCAGCCGCCGGACCTCACGCAGCCTGCCTGCCAGATAGCCCCGGATCGCGAGGAAGGCGGGTCCGCTCTCCACGGTCAGGAACGGCAGCATGGTCTCCGGTTCGAGCCGCAGCAGCCCGCCGATGAGCGGGTGCTCGCGGATGTGCCGCAACACCGCGACGAAGCCCTCGACCAGCCGGTCCTCGGGGGTGGGCAGCGCGGCGACGGCCTCGTCCACCTCCTCCACGAACCTGCGGTACTCGCGCAGCAGGCACGCGGACACCAGGCTGTCCTTGTTGCCGATCCGCCGGTACACGGTCACCCGTGAGACACCGGCGCGCTTGGCGACGTCGTCCACGGTGGAGCGGCGCAGCCCGAAGGTCATGAACTGCTCGCGCGCCGCGTCGAGGATCTGCTCCCCCAGCGCGTCCACGGGCGCGCCGGGCCCCGCCTCTTCCTTGCCGCGTACCGCCATGAGCCCTCCCCGGTCCGCCCGCACACGCCGTAACAGAGTGACACGAGGTGTACTTCCGTACCAGGCCGGGGCGGGGCGGCCACCGTTCGTGGTGGCCGCCCCGCCCCGGGAGCAGGTCAGTCGCAGGTACCGGCGAACGTGCTCCGGGTCACCACGTCGGTGGCCGCTGCGCTCGTGTCGAGCCAGGCGATGCGGGTGCCGTCACCGAGCGACGGGGCCAGCTGGGCGCCGGAGGAGCAGGAGACCCGGGTGAAGCCGTCGACGCCGGCGACGACGTCCTCGACCGTGGCGACCTTCACCTTGCCGGGGCCGGACCAGGAGCCGAGCGCGCCCCAGATGTCGAAGGTCGAGTAGGCGAAGTACTTCTCGTTGACGGAGAACTGGGCGAGGTAGACGTTCGACGGGTAGCGCAGCTTCGCCGCCTTGGAGAGGTCGTCCAGAGGGGCCGAGGCGAAGCCGGTGCTCGGGATCAGGAAGCCGCCGGTCTCCCGCCAGAACACCCGGTCCGAGGTGAGCTGGATGTCGGTGACCGAGCCGAAGAGGAAGCCGGTGATCCGCTTGGTCTGCGTGGTGCCCTTGGCGATGTCGTAGACGTACACATAGGTGCCGTCGCCGCCGGCCCAGGCGATCCGGCCGTTCTTCATCGCGAGCCGAGCCGCCTTGGTGCCCGCCTCCGGGGTGACATTGACCGTCGTGCCCCCGGCGGTGCGGAGCATGACGTCCTGCTCTCCGTCGGGGGTGGTGCTGATGTAGGCGAGTGCCCCGCGGTCGGTCACCGGCTCGGTCTCGTCCGCACCGGGGAGGTCGACCAGCTTCCTGATCGCGCCCTGGCCCTTGTCGCCGGCGCGGTAGATGCCGATGCCGTCGGCGGTGACCCGGGTGAAGACGATGCGGTCGTCGTCCAGCGAGGGGTCGAGCAGATAGGCGTCCCGCTGGGCCAGTTCACGGACCGGCTTCTTGCCGAAGCGGCCGACGGTGATCCCGAACGCGGCACCGCCCTGGTCCCAGGCGACGGCGTCGCCGTGGCTGATCGCGTAGACGTCGCCGTTGATCCGGGCTGCCTGCTCGTCGACGCCGCTGTACACCTCGTAGGCGGGCAGGACGTCGGCGCCGATGGTGGTCCCGTCGTGGGTGCCGCCCTTGTGCTCCCAGTCCTTCTCGATGCCGTGGGCGTCGAAGGCGTCGGCGATGACGGCGAGGTCGTGCCGGGAGACGTCCAGGGACCTGGCGGCCAGGGTGACAGCGTTGCGCATGTCGGTGAAGCCGGACAGCGGGGTGAGGTAGTTCTGCGCGGAGCGGTAGACGATCCGGTCGGCGAGGGCCGGGTCGAGGTGCTTGCGCATGTCCCACAACGCGCCGCCGACGATGGTGGAGTTGTAGTGCACCCCGCCGTTGTCGATGTCGAGCGGGATGGGCTGGTAGTCCTTCTGCGCGTCGCGCCCGTCGTTCAGATCGCGCAGCGCGCATTCGTCCAGCGGCTTGGTGCCGTTGCAGAGGTACTCGCCGATGAGCCCGGACGTGGGGTCGCTCATGGCGATGCCCTTGTCGGCGGTCTCCATGGCGTTGCCGAAGTAGTCGGATATCGCCTCGTTGAGCGCGCCGGACTGGTTGAGGTAGACCAGTCCCGCGGAGTGCTCGGTGACGCCGTGCGTCATCTCGTGGCCGACGACGTCCAGGCCGACGGAGAGCGGTACGCCGTCCATGTGGCCGTAGACCATCTTGGAGCCGTCCCAGAACGCGTTGGCGTAGTCCTTGCCGTTCGCGGCCACGTTGACGACGGAGGAGATGGTGCCGCCCTTGCCGTCGACGCCGTCCCGGCCGATCTGCTTCTTGTAGTACTCGTAGACCTTCACGGCGTTGAGGTGCGCGTCCACAGCCCCGGAGGTGGTGTTCGCGCCGTCGAAGCGGGTGCTCGCGGAGGTGGCGAGCGGAACGTCGTCGGTGACCGGGCCGCCTGCGACGAGGGTGTAGTCCTTGCGCCGCGCGTCGTACGTCCGGATCTGGCCGCCGGTGCTCGGGTACATGGCCCTCGTGGAGTCGACCAGCGTGTACGAGCCGTCCGTCTCCTCGTTGATGTCGAGCGGCGTCTCGGTGCCGTCGACGCGGACACCGGTTCCGCGTGCGGGTGAGGCGTCGGCCGCGTCGATGTTGTTGTACGAGAGGGCGATGCCGCCCACCCGGGCGTCGACGAACACCTCCTGCCGCACCGGGCTGCCGTTCGACAGGCCGCCGGTGACGGTGAAGTGCCAGGCCAGCCGGCCGCCCCGGGCGTCGGGCAACACCGTGAGGCCGTGCGCCTCGGTCTTCGCGCCGCGCACCTTGGAGAGCGTGCCGTCCAGGGTGAACATCCGCTGCTTCGCCGCGGCTTCGCTCACCTCGGCGGTGGTCGGGACAGTGAGGTCCGTGTAGAGGGTGCCGGTCGCGGAGGTGACCTGCTGACCGCCGTCGGCCGCCTGGGTCTGCACCGCGTACTCGGCGCCGAAGACGGGGACGCCGTCGTGCTTCTGCTGGAAGCGCACCGAGGACTGCGTGCCCTCCTCGGTGGTCCTGACTGTCTTCAGGTCGGAGACCGGGACCTTGTACGTGTCCTGGTGCGCCTCCAGATGGGCGCGGGCGGCCTCGGCCGAGGTGCCCCGGCGGGCCGACTTGTCCAGGCCCTGGGTCATCGCCGGGGCGACGCCCACGGGCGCGGTGGCCGCCTCGGGCGCCGGGATGGCGTCGTCCGCCCAGGCCGGCGCGGCCAGCAGGGCCGCACCGGTGGCGGCGGCGACCACCCCGGCCGCCAGTATTCGCAGCCCACTCGTTCGTCTCACGGGACCTCCCCATCGCACACCGTCGCCCGGACCGTCGGGGCGGCTCGGGCGTTGACGTGCTGATCGTTCGTCATGGGGAGAGGGGCGGACAAGGGATCTCGCCGGCGCGAAGGCGCCGTGGCGCAATTGCGCCTCGGAAGCGTTACGGTTCCTCCGAGTTGTCCGGTCCGCCGGGCAGCCATCCGGCGCGCGCCGCGTGCCAGCCGAGCTGGAACCGGGTCGCCGCGCCCACCTCGTCCATCAGCGTGTGCAGCCTGCGCTGCACGGTGCGGTGTCCCATGCCGAGCTGGCGGGCGATCGCGGCGTCGGTCAGGCCGATGTGGAGCAGGGCCACGATCTGCCGGTCGATCGCCTCGAGTTCGTGCTCGGTGCTCTCCTCGGCACCGGTCAGGTTCAGTCGTCGGCCCCGCTCGAAGTGCTGCTCGAAGAGCGAGACGAGAGCGGTGAGCAGGCCGGTGCGATGGACGACGAGCGCCACCGGTTCCGTCTCGCGCTCCGGGTCCAGGGGCAGCAGGGCGATGCGGCGGTCCACGATGGCGAGCTTGATCGGGAGCTTCTCGGTGACGGAGATGTGCTGGCCCTGGGCGACGCAGGAGGCCAGCAGATGGGCGGCCTGCGGGTCCTCCAGCCATTCCCGTTCCACGACGGTACGGACGTTCACGCCGCGGTCGGTCAGCTCGGCGTCCACCTCGTCGTGGTTGTCCGCGAAGCTGAGCACCGGGGGCACGTGCCGGGCGGGGACGAGCGTGCAGACCTCGGTCCTGGCCTGCCGCTGCATGGTCAGCAGCCGCCGCCTGATCGCCGCGGGCCCCGACAGCACCTCCACCGGCGCGCCGGCACCGTACAGCTGGGCGGAGCGGTGCCGTTCGGCGAGGTCGCCCACGAGCGATTCCACCCGGTGCAGTGCGGAACGCCGCGACTCCAGGAGCGGGCCGAGCGCGAGGACGGGCGAGGCGGCCCGGTAGCGGACGACGCCCTCGGCGTCCGGCCGGTCGGCGCTGGCGAGACCGCGCTCCACGAGCGCGTCGAGGACGGGCGCGGCGGCGGTGCCGTTCAGCAGGGACTCGAAGACGCCGCGCTCGCTGTCGGGGCGGTCCACGAGCAGCCGGTAGACCGCGTCCTCCTCGGGCCCGAGCCCGAGCAGGGTCAGCAGGGACGCGTCCACCTGCCGCCCCGCGCCCTCCGGCGCCCCGGCCGCTCCCGCCCCGCCACCCGTCACTGCCCCGCCCCTTCCCTAGACGGCGGTCAGATTATCGGGCGGGTACGGAGCCGGCGGCCGGCCCGCGTATCAATCGAAGTCGTACACGGTCACGGACACGCCCCGGGCCGTCAACCGGCCGGCTATGAGCGGCTCGATCCGGGACCAGGTGCCGCCCGCGAGGCCGCAGCCGATCCGGGGCATGTGCACGGAGGCGCCCAGCTCCAGGGCGTGGTCGGCCACGGCGGCCAGGCCCGTGTCGATGGCCTCGTAGCGCACCGGAACACCCTTGCTCCCCCGGCGCGTCCCGTGCTGGCCCACCAGGTTGGCCACCCGGACGAACGGGGAGACCTGGACGAACTGCACCGCGCCGAGGCCGAAGTCGTTCATCGCGCGCTCGCGGTGCCAGGTGCGGTACGCGGCCTCCGGTTCGGGCCAGCGTCGCGAGAGGGAGAGGACGAAGCCCTTGCCCCAGCCGCCGAGGTCGTTGCAGACATGGACGATGATCTTGACGCCCTTGCCCTGCGGCGAGGTCGCGTCCCCCCGTACGTACATGATCTCGGACATGTCCTCAGGCTAGGGGGCGGCACCGACAGTGGCCCGGCGCCACTTTCACAACGGTGGTGAGACAGCAATACTGTTGCACCGGGTGGGACACAGCACCGGATACGAGGAGCGGACATGGCGACCGAGGCCGAGGAGCCGAAGCTCACCGTCGACGAGCTGGCGGCTCGCGCCGGGGTGACCGTGCGGACGGTGCGGTTCTACAGCACCCGGGGCCTCCTGCCGCCGCCGGTGATCGGACCGCGCCGGGTCGGGCACTACGGGCACGACCACCTGTCGCGGCTGGCGCTCATCGAGGAGCTTCAGCACCAGGGCATGACGCTCGCCGCGATCGAACGCTACCTGGAGCAGTTGCCGCCCGATCTGAGCGCCCACGATCTGGCCATCCACCGGGCGCTCGTCGCGTCCTGGGCGCCGGACTCGGCGGAGGACGCCTCGCGGGCGGAGCTGGAGCGGCGGGCCGGGCGGCCGCTCGGGGACCAGGACCTCGACCGGCTGGCCGCGATGGGGGTGCTGGAGCGGCCGGCGCCGGAGGACGGGGTCTTCCGGGTGGACCCGGGGCTGCTGCGGCTCGGTGTGGAACTGCTCGACGTACCGATCGCGCACGAGACGATCCTCGCCGCGCGTACGGTCCTGATGGAGCACACCCGGTCCGCCGCGCAGGAGCTGACCCGGCTCTTCCGGGAGGAGGTGTGGAATCCGTACCGGGAGCGGGAGGCGGACCCCGAGCACGTCAAGGCGATGAAGTCGCTCTCCGCGCACATGCAGCCGATGGTGCTCCAGGCCCTGGTGACCGCGTTCCAGCGGTCGCTGAAGGAGGAGCTGCGGGCGGCGTTCACCGCCGAGTGAACGCGCCGGGTGCCGTACCGCCCGGGAACGGCGGTACGGCACTCGGCGCGGCGCGTCAGTCGTGGAAGGTCTCGCCCTTCTCCGCCTTCTCCACCAGCAGGGCGGGCGGCAGGAAGCGGTCCCCGTAGCGCTCGGCGAGTTCCCGGGCGCGGGCCACGAAGCCGGGCAGGCCGCCCTCGTACCCGTTGATGTACTGGAGCACGCCGCCGGTCCACGGCGGGAAGCCGATGCCCATGATGGAGCCGATGTTGGCGTCGGCGACGGTGATCAGGACGTTCTCCTCCAGGCAGCGGACGCTGTCCAGCGCCTCGGAGAAGAGCATCCGCTCCTGCATGTCGGTGAAGGAGATGTCCGTGCCGGGCCGCGTGCTGTGTCCGCCCGGGGAGCGCCCCCCGGAACCTCCGAAATGCTCGCGGAGGCCCGGCCACAGGCGGGTGCGCCTGCCGCTCTCGTCGTACTCGTAGAAGCCCGCGCCGCCGCTGCGGCCGGGGCGGCCGAACTCGTCCACCATCCGGTCGATCACCTCGTCCGCCGGGTGGCCGGGCCAGGTGCCGCCCGCCTCCTCGACGGCCTTGCGGGTCTCGTTGCGGATCTTGCGCGGCAGGGTGAGGGTCAGCTCGTCCATCAGGGAGAGCACCTTGGCCGGGTAGCCGGCCTGCGCGGCGGCCTGCTCGACGGAGGCGGGCTCGACGCCCTCGCCGACCATCGCGACGCCCTCGTTGATGAACTGGCCGATGACCCGCGAGGTGAAGAAGCCGCGCGAGTCGTTGACGACGATCGGGGTCTTCCTGATCCGGCGGACCAGGTCGAACGCGCGGGCCAGCGCCTCGTCGCCGGTCTTCTCGCCCTTGATGATCTCGACCAGCGGCATCTTGTCGACCGGCGAGAAGAAGTGCAGCCCGATGAAGTCGGCGGGGCGCGAGACGCCTTCGGCGAGCGCGGTGATCGGGAGGGTGGAGGTGTTGGAGCAGAGCAGCGCGTCGGGCTCGACGACGTCCTGGATCTCCTGGAACACCTTGTGCTTGAGGGCGGTGTCCTCGAAGACGGCCTCGATCACGGCATCGCAGCCCGCGAGGTCGGCGGCCTCGGCGGTCGGGGTGATCCGGGCCAGCAGCTCGTCGCGCTTCGCCTCGGTGGTACGGCCCCGGGACAGCGCCTTGTCGAGCAGCTTCTCGCTGTACGCCTTGCCCTTGGCGGCGGCCTCGGCGGAGACGTCCTTGAGGACGACGTCGATGCCGGCCTTGGCGCAGGAGTACGCGATGCCCGCGCCCATCATGCCGGCGCCGAGGACGGCGACCTTGCGGACCTGGCGCTCCTCGACGCCCTTGGGGCGGCTGGCGCCCGAGTTGACGGCCTGGAGGTCGAAGAAGAAGGCCTGGATCATGTTCTTGGAGACCTGGCCGGTGACCAGCTCGGTGAAGTACCGGGCCTCGATGGTCAGGGCGGTCTCGAAGTCGACCTGGGAACCCTCGACGGCCGCGGCGAGGATGTTGCGCGGCGCCGGCATGGGCGCGCCCGCGATCTGCTTCTTGAGGTTCGACGGGAACGCCGGCAGGTTCGCGGCGAACTTCGGGTGCGACGGGGTGCCGCCGGGGATCTTGTAGCCCTTGACGTCCCAGGGCTGCTGGGATTCGGGGTGGGCGTCGATGAAGGCGCGGGCCTTGTCCAGCATCTCCTCGGGCGTGGCGGCGACCTCGTGGACGAGGCCGTTCTCCTGCGCTCTGCGGGGGGTGTACTGGGTGCCCTGGAGGAGGACCTTGAGGAGGGCGTCGGCGATGCCCATGAGGCGTACGGTGCGGGTGACGCCGCCACCCGCGGGGAGCAGGCCGAGGGTGACCTCGGGCAGGCCGATGCGGGAGCCGGGCGCGTCGAGGGCGATGCGGTGGTGGGCGGCGAGCGCGATCTCGTAACCGCCGCCGAGGGCCGCGCCGTTGATGGCGGCGACGACGGGCTTACCGAGGGTCTCGATGCGGCGCAGCGAGTTCTTGATGGCGGTGCCGGTGTCGAACGCGAGCTGCGCGCTCGAAGGACCGATCCTGATCATTTCCTTGAGGTCGCCGCCGGCGAAGAAGGTCTTCTTGGCGGAGGTGTAGATGATGCCCCGGATGGAGTCCTTCTCGGCCTCGGCGCGGTCGGCGATGGCCGCGATGGAGTCCTTGAACGCCTGGTTCATCGTGTTGGCGGACTGGTTGGGGTCGTCCAGTACGAGGGTGACGACGCCGGTCTCGTCCTGTTCCCAGCGGATGGTCGTGCTCTCGGTCATGGGTGTGTCTTCTCCGTAGGAAGGGGGGACGGTCAGAGACGCTCGATGACGGTGGCGATGCCCATGCCGCCGCCCACGCACAGGGTGGCCAGGCCGTAGCGCTTGTCCTGGCGCTCCAGCTCGTCGATGAGGGTGCCGAGGATCATGGCGCCGGTGGCGCCCAGCGGGTGGCCGAGCGCGATGGCGCCGCCGTTGACGTTGACCTTGTCGAGGGAGACGCCCATGTCCCGGACGAACCGCAGGACGACCCCGGCGAAGGCTTCGTTGATCTCGATGAGGTCGATGTCGTCGATGGTCAGCCCGGCCTTGGCGAGCGCCTTGCGGGTGGCGGGGGCGGGCCCGGTGAGCATGATGGTCGGCTCGGAGCCGGAGACGGCGGCGGAGACGATACGGGCGCGCGGGGTCAGGCCGTAGCGCTCGCCGATCTCGCGGTTGCCGATGGCCACCAGGGAGGCGCCGTCCACGATGCCGGAGGAGTTGCCCGCGTGGTGGACGTGGTCGATCTTCTCGACCCAGTGGTACTTCTGGAGCGCCACCGCGTCGAATCCGCCCATCTCGCCGATCGTCGCGAAGGAGGGCTTGAGCGCGGCGAGCGAGTCGGCGGTGGTGCCGGGGCGCATGTGCTCGTCGTGGTCGAGGACGACGAGGCCGTTGCGGTCCCTGACGGGGACGACGGACCGGGCGAAGCGGTTCTCCTTCCACGCCTCGGCGGCCCGCTCCTGGGAGAGCGCGGCGTACTCGTCCACATCGCGGCGGGAGAAGCCCTCGATGGTGGCGATGAGGTCGGCGCCGATGCCCTGCGGGGCGAAGCCGGTCTCGAAGTTGGTCATCGGGTCCATCGCCCAGGCGCCGCCGTCGGAGCCCATCGGCACGCGGGACATCGACTCGACGCCGCCCGCGAGGATCAGGTCCTCCCAGCCCGAACGCACCTTGGCGGCGGCCAGGTTGACGGCTTCGAGGCCCGAGGCGCAGAAGCGGTTCTCCTGGACGCCGGCGACGGTGTCGGGCAGGCCGGCCGCGATGGCGGCGATCCGGGCGATGTCGGAGCCCTGGTCGCCGAGCGGGCTGACCACGCCGAGGACGATGTCGTCGACGGCGGCCGGGTCCAGGCCCGGGAAGCGGTTCCGGATCTCGTGGATCAGACCGACGACGAGGTCGATGGGCTTGGTGCCGTGCAGGGCGCCGTTGGCCTTGCCGCGGCCACGCGGGGTGCGGATCGCGTCGTAGACGAATGCTTCGGTACTCAAGACAGCTGCCTTTCGAGGGTGGTGGCGCGCGAGCGTGTGGTCGGGGAGGCGGGTCAGGCGAGCAGCGAGCGGCCGATGATCTCCTTCATGATCTCGGTCGTGCCGCCGTAGATGGTCTGGATGCGGCCGTCGGTGAACGCCCGGGCCACCGGGTATTCCGCCATGTAGCCGTAGCCGCCGTGGAGTTGGAGGCAGCGGTCGGCAACGCGCTTCTGCAGCTCGGTCGCCCACCACTTCGCCATCGAGGCGTGCACGGCGTCGAGGGTGCCGTCGGAGTGGTCCACGATGCACCGGTCGAGGAAAGCCCGGGTGACGGCGCACTCGGTGGCCATCTCCGCGATCTCGAAGCGGATGTGCTGGAGCTTGGCGAGCGGCCGGCCGAACGCCTCGCGCTCCTTGACGTACGCGGTGGTGATCTCCAGGAGGTGTTCGGCGGCGGCGATCCCGGCGACGGCTATGCCCATGCGTTCCTGGGCTAGGTTGGTCATCAGGTGGATGAAGGCGCCGTCGCGCTCGCCGAGCAGGTTCTCCTTGGGGACGCGCACGTCGTTGAAGAACAGCTCGGCGGTGTCCTGGGACTTCTGGCCGATCTTGTCGAGGTTCCGGCCCCGCTCGAAGCCCTCCGCCCCGCGCTCGACCACGATCAGCGAGAGGCCCTTGGCGCCGCCCTCCGGGGTGGTCTTCGCGACGACGACCACCAGATCGGCCAGGATGCCGTTGGAGATGAAGGTCTTGGAACCGTTGAGCAGCCAGTGGTCGCCCTTGTCCTCGGCGGTGGTGCGGATGCCCTGGAGGTCGGAGCCGGCGCCGGGTTCGGTCATGGCGATGGCGGTGATGGTCTCGCCGCTGCAGAAGCCGGGCAGCCAGCGCCGCTTCTGCTCGTCGGTGGCGAGGCCGGTGAGGTACGGGCCGATGATGTCGTTGTGCAGCCCGAGCGCGATACCGGGCGTGCCGGCCCGGGTGAACTCCTCGGCCAGGACCGCGCTGTAGCGGAAGTCGGTGGTGCCGCCGCCCCCGTACTCCTCGGGCACGGCGAGGCCGAGGAGGCCCTGCCGGCCGGCGGCGCGCCATGCCTCGCGGGAGACGATGCCGTCCTTCTCCCACTGCTCGTAGTGCGGAAGGACTTCCTTGGCGAGGAAGGTGCGCACGGTCTCCCGGAACGCGTCGTGCTCTTCGGTGAAGATCTGCCGCTGCATCAGGGGGTGGTGTCCTTCCGGGTGGTCCGCAGGCCGGGCACGTCCCAGTCGGCGGCGACGGCTTCGGTGTCCGCGCCCGGCAGGGCGGGAGAGGTGCGCACGGACGTGGGCGTGACCGAGAAGCGGGGCGCGGGCGCGGGCTGGGTGAGTCCGCCGTGCTCCACGAAGGTGGCGCGGGCGGCGAGGTGGGGGTGGTGCGGGGCCTCGCGGAGCGAGAGGACCGGCGCGACGCAGGCGTCCGACCCGTCGAAGACCTCGGCCCACTCGGCGCGGGTGCGGGCGCGGAACCGGTCCGCGACGGCGGCGCGCAGCTCGTCCCAGCGGGTCAGGTCGTTGCGGTCCGGGGCGGTGTCCGCGATGCCGAGGAGCCGGACGAACTCGTCGTAGAACCGCTGCTCCAGCGGGCCCACCGCCATGTACTGCCCGTCGGCGGTCTCGTACGAGCCGTAGAACGGGCAGCCGCCGTCCAGCAGGTTGGCGCCGCGCCGGTCCTGCCAGCCGCCGGCCGCGAGCATGCCGTGGATCATCGCGGCGAGGTGGGCGGCGCCGTCCACGATCGCCGCGTCGACCACCTGTCCGGTGCCGCCGGGGGTACGGGCGTGCTGGAGGGCGGCGAGAACGCCGACGACGAGGTAGAGCGAGCCGCCCGCGTAGTCGCCGAGCAGGTTGGCGGGGACGGTGGGCGGCTCCTCCGGCCGGCCGATCATGGAGAGGGTGCCGGTGAGCGCGATGTACGCGATGTCGTGCCCGGCGCGCTCGGCGAGCGGCCCGTCCTGGCCCCAGCCCGTCATCCGCCCGTAGACCAGTTGCGGGTTGCGGGCCAGGCAGGCTTCGGGGCCCACGCCGAGGCGTTCCGCGACGCCCGGCCGGTAGCCCTCGATGAGGACGTCGGCGCGTGCGGCCAGGTCCAGGACGGTGTCCGGGCCGTCCGGGGCCTTGAGGTCCACGAGTACGGAGCGCTTGTTGCGGTTGGTGAGGTCGCGGGCCGGGTCGATGCCGAGTCCGGCGCCGCCGGGGCGGTCGACGCGCACCACGTCGGCACCCAGATCGGCCAGGAGCATCGCGGCGAACGGACCGGGGCCGATGCCGGCGAGCTCCACCACCCGAAGGCCGCCGAGCGGGCCGCGCGGACCGTTACCTGTACTCGCCATCGAGCCCCCAGCGGTATGACACAACTGATGTAACATCGATGATGCTAAGAACGCGCCGCGCTCCGCACAACCCCTTGGGCCGAGCAAGCGCTTAGTTCTTCTCGCGGATATTCATGGATACTCCCCCATGACCCCCTCCCGCCCGCACACCGCCACGGCGGCCGCGCTAACCTCTGCTCGCTCCGTCCGGCGCCGTCCTCCGTGGAGGCTTTCGTGAACAGGCAGAACGGGCCCGCACGCCCCTATGACGTAGTCCTCTTCGGTGCCACCGGCTTCGTGGGCGCGCTCACCGCCGAGTATCTGGCCCGGCACGCCCCCGACGGCTGCCGCTGGGCCCTCGCCGGACGCGACCGCGCCAAGCTGGAGAAGCTGCGCACCCGGCTGACCGCCCTCGATCCGCGCTGCGCGGACCTGCCGCTGATCCAGGCGGACGCCTCCGACGCCGCTTCCCTGCGCGCGCTGGCCGAGTCCGCGCACGTGGTGGCCACGACCGTCGGCCCCTACGTCTGGTACGGCGAGCGGCTGGTCGCCGCCTGCGCGGAGGCGGGGACGGACTACACGGACCTGACGGGCGAGCCGGAGTTCGTGGACCGGATGTACGTGGCGCACGACACCCGGGCCCGGGAGACCGGCGCCCGCATCGTGCACGCCTGCGGCTTCGACTCCGTGCCGCACGACCTCGGCGCCTACTTCACGGTCCGGCAGCTGCCGGAGGACGTACCGCTGCGCGTCGACGGGTTCGTCCGCAGCAACGCCGTCTTCTCCGCTGGCACGTTCGCCTCGGCGCTCACCGCGATGGGCCGGGGCGCGCAGACGGCGCGCGCCGCGAAGGAGCGCCGGCTGCACGAACCCCGGCCGGCCGGCCGCCGCGTCCACGCACCGCTCGGCCGCCCGCACTTCAGCCCGGAGACCGGCACCTGGGCGCTTCCGCTGCCGACGCTCGACGCGGGGATCATCGCCCGCTCGGCGAAGGCGCTGCCCCGCTACGGCCCCGACTTCCGCTACCGCCACTACGCCTCGGTCAAGCGCCTCCCCGTGGCTCTCGGCGGTACGGCGGCGCTCGGCGCGCTCCTCGGTGCCGCCCAGGTTCCGGCCGCGCGGGACTGGCTGATGGCGCGCTACCAGCCCGGTGCGGGCCCGGACGCGGAGCGCAGGCGGCGCAGCTGGTTCACCGTGCGGTTCGTCGGTGAGGGCGGCGGGCGGCGGGTGTTCACGGAGGTGTCGGGCGGCGATCCGGGGTACGACGAGACGGCGAAGATGCTCGCGGAGTCCGCGCTGTGCCTGGCGCTGGACGAGCTGCCGGCCACCTCGGGGCAGGTCACGACGGCCGCCGCGATGGGCGACGCGCTGCTGGACCGGCTGGTCGCGGCCGGGCTGCGGTTCCGGGTGGCGGCGGTGCGCTGAGGGGCCGCCTCCTCAGGCGGTCGCCTCGCGCAGGGCCCTGCGGCACAGGGCGTCCGCCCTGCGCGTCGTCTCCGGCTGCCGGAAGTCCCGGGCGAGCGTGAGGGTGTGCGCCACGGCGTTGTCCAGACCCGTGCGATGCCCGACCGAGACGTAGACCGGCTTGGTGCCGGCCCGGGTGCGCAGCGCCCGGCCGACCTCCTCCGCCCCGTCCAGCAGCGGCGACTGGTCCCCGCGCTCCGGGCCGGGCGGCTCGTAGGTGAAGGTGAACGGGTTCTTGGCGACGCCGATGACCGGGAGCCCGGTGAGGACGCCGAGGTGGCTCGCGAGACCGAAGCGGCGGGGGTGGGCCCTGCCGTACCCGTCGCAGACGACGAGCCCGGGGTCGGCGGCCAGGTTCTCCAGGGCGGCCAGGACGGTCGGGATCTCGCGGAAGGCCAGCAGCCCCGGCACGTACGGGAAGCTGACCCGGCCGACCGCGGTCGCCTCCTCCACCACCTCCAGCGTCGCGGCGTCGAGCACGACGGCCGCCGCCGCCACGATGTCGCGCTCGTCGTCGTAGGCGACGTCGACCCCGGTCACCCGGCCGGTCCCCGGCGGCGGACCGGGCTCGTCGAGGATCACCCGGCCGCGCAGGGCGTCCTGGAGGGCACGGGCCCCGGCGGCGTCGGAAGGCATCTGAAGCGCTGTCATGATGGCGCTCACCCTACGGGCCGCCCCGGCCGATAGCCTGAACCCATGTTCGTACTGGAGCTCTCCTACACCGCCCCGCTGGACCACGTCGACGCCGTGCTGAACGCGCACGTCGTCTGGCTCGACCGGCAGTACGAGGCCGGGGTGTTCATCGCGTCCGGGCGCAAGAACCCCCGGGACGGCGGGGTGATACTCGCGGTCGGGGACGACCGGGCGGCGATCGAACGGCTGGCGGCGACCGACCCGTTCGTGGTCGAGGGTGTCTGCGCGTACCGGATCACCGAGTTCATCGCCACCAAGACCTCGGACGCACTCGCCCCGTACCGCCAGCAGCTCTGAAATGCGGCCGGCCGGGGTGCTCCGGCCGGAACGGGGCAGGTGAACAGGCAGCGGTGTGCGGTGATACAGCTCACGCCGCCTCCCGGTGCACGGATCGGCGGCTTCCGTCGTCTCCACGGGTGCCGGAAACCGTTCGTCCGGTCGCGAGAGGGAGCAGGTTCGTGTCCACGGTCATCGAACAGTCCGTACAGGCCCGCATGGTGGCGTCGGCGCCGCAGATGGAGACGCTGCCCGCCGTCCTGAGCTACGACCGGTCCGACCCCCTGGCCGTACGCATGGCGTTCCCGGCGCCGGCGACGCTGGAAGGGACGGAGGTGTCCTGGCAGTTCTCCCGGGACCTGCTCGCCGCCGGGATGGAGGTCCCGTCCGGTCTCGGGGACGTGCGGATCAGGCCGTTCGGCTACGACCGTACGGTGCTGGAGTTCCACGCCGCCGAGGGGATCGCGATGGTGCACGTGCGCACCGCGGATCTGCGGCGGTTCCTGCGGCGGACCGAGGAGTTGGTGCCCCGCGGCCACGAGCACCGGTTCCTGGACCTGGACCGGAGTCTGACCGATCTGTTCGGTCCCTGCTGAGTCCGCGACCCGTTTGCGCGGGGGCCGTTAATTCGATTGCTCCCTCTCCGGACCCCGCGTAGCGTTCTCGGTGTCCTTGTCGTCGCCGAATGGAGCAGGCCGTTGAAGGTCTGAGGTCCCGAGACACCGTGTCGCGTGCCATGACCGGCCTTTGCCGTGTCCGCGCGCCCGAGTGCGACCTCAGCTCTCCGAGCCGTCCTCCGCGACCAGGGCCTTCCCTCCGCACTACCGGATTTCCTGCCGGAATGCGCCGAACGCCAGTGGCCGGTGTCTCGTCCCGTTGCCCTGTCCTTCCTCGCAACCGGGAGATTCCCTCATGTCCACCCCCACCGCCCACATCACCTGTTCCGCCCTCTCCCTGGTCTGGCCCGACGGCGGCCGGGCCCTGGACGGCCTCCATCTCTCCGTGGGCCCCGGCCGCACGGGGCTCATCGGCCTCAACGGGGCCGGGAAATCGACCCTGCTCCGACTGCTCGCCGGGGAACTCGCGCCCACCGAGGGCCGGATCAGCGTGTCCGGCGACGTGGGCTACCTGCCGCAGAACCTGGTCCTGGACACGGAGTTGCGCGTCGACGCCGCGCTCGGGATCGACACGGTCCGCGCGGCGCTGCACGCCATCGAGTCCGGTGACGTCGGCGAGGAGCACTTCGCCGCCGTGGGCGACGACTGGGACGTCGAGGAGCGGGCCCGGGCCACCCTCGACGGGCTGGGTCTCGGCCACATCGGGCTCGACCGCACGATCGGCGAGATGTCGGGCGGTGAGTGCGTACTGCTGCGGCTGGCCGCGCTGCTGCTGGCCCGGCCCGACGTGCTGCTGCTCGACGAGCCGACGAACAACCTGGACGTGTACGCCAGGCAGCGGCTGTACGCGGCGGTCGACGCCTGGCACGGGGTGCTCGTCGTCGTCAGCCACGACCGGGAACTCCTGGACCGGGTCGACCAGATCGCCGACCTGCGCGACTCGGCCGTGACCTGGTACGGCGGCAACCTCTCCGCGTACGAGGAGGCGCTGGCCGTCGAGCAGGAGGCGGCCGAGCGCATGGTGCGCGTCGCCGAGGCCGACATGAAGCGGCAGAAGCGCGAACTGGCCGAGGCCCAGGTGAAACTGGCCCGGCGCAAGCGGTACGGGCAGAAGATGTACGAGCAGAAGCGCGAGCCCAAGATCGTCATGGGGGCGCGCAAGCGTGCCGCGCAGGAGTCCGCGGGCAAGCACCGGATCCTGCACGCGGAGCGGCTGGCCGAGGCGAAGGAGCGCCTGGACGACGCCGTCGAGCTGGTCCGCGACGACGACGAGATCCGGGTCGAGCTGCCGCGCACCCGGGTCCATCCGGGCCGGGGCGTGCTGGTCCTGCGCGATCTGGAACTCGCGTACGGGGCACGGGTGCGGGGGCAGTACGAGGTGCGCGGTCCGGAGCGCATCGCGCTGGTGGGGCGCAACGGGGCGGGCAAGACCACGCTGCTCCGTACGCTCGCCGGAGAGCTGGCCCCGGTGTCCGGGGAGGCGGTGACCGAGGTCCCGCTGCGCTTCCTGCCCCAGCGGCTCGACGTGCTGGACGACGGGCTGAGTGTGGTGGAGAACGTGGCGCGGTTCGCCCCGGACGCCACCAACAACCACGTCAGGGCGAGGCTCGCGCACTTCCTCTTCCGGGGTGCGCGGGCGGACCGGGCGGCGGGGACGCTGTCGGGCGGGGAGCGGTTCCGGGCGGCGCTGGCCGCGCTGCTGCTGGCCGAGCCGGCGCCCCAGCTGCTGCTGCTGGACGAGCCGACGAACAACCTCGACCTGGCGAGCGTACGGCGGCTGACCGAGGCACTGGAGGCGTACGAGGGGGCACTCGTCGTGGCCAGCCACGACGTGCCGTTCCTGGAATCGCTGGGAATCACCCGCTGGCTGCTGCTCGACGGCGAACTGCGGGACACCACGGCCGAGGAGGTGCGTGCCCAGCTCTGACACGGGAACAAGGGGGTGTGCGCCGGGCCGGTGCGCACCCCCTTCGGCCTCTGGTCACGCAGAGTGAGCGATGCTCGCCCGTTCGGGCTTGGCCAGAGCCTTACCGCCGCTTTAACCTACGGTCTCGTAACCTACGAAGCCGTAGGTAGACAGTCCTCCCGTCCCCAGGAGCCCCCGTGACCCTTACTTCTCCCCATCTCGGCAGTTCACAGGCGTGGACCGATGCCCACCTCCTGTTCGCACTGGAAGAGGTGGTCGAGAAGGAGCTCGACCGGCATCTCAAGGTCGCCAAGGACTGGATGCCGCACGAGTACGTCCCCTTCTCCGACGGGCGCAACTTCCCCGGCGTCTTCGAGGACGGCGAGGCGTGGCAGGCCGACCAGTCCAAGGTCACCGACATCGGCAAGATCGCCCTCGTGGTCAACCTCCTCACCGAGGACAACCTGCCCAGCTACCACCACGAGATCGCCACGCTCTTCGGCCGCGACGGCGCCTGGGGCACCTGGGTGCACCGCTGGACGGCCGAGGAGGGCCGGCACGGCATCGTGATGCGGGACTACCTGCTCACCTCGCGCGCCGTCGACCCGGACAAGCTGGAGCAGTTCCGGATGGCGCACATGGCGGAGGGCTTCGAGTCCGACAACCGGCACTCGATGCTGCACTCCGTGGCCTATGTGGCCTTCCAGGAGCTGGCCACCCGCGTCTCGCACCGCAACACCGGGCACCAGTCGGGCGACCCGGTCTGCGACCGCATGCTGGCACGCATCGCGACCGACGAGAACCTGCACATGGTGTTCTACCGCAACCTGCTGGGCGCGGCGTTCCAGCTGGCTCCCGATCTGACGATGCAGTCGGTGCGCGACGTCGTCGTGAACTTCCGGATGCCCGGCCACGGCATGCCCGGCTTCGAGCGGGCGGCGGCGCAGATGGCGATCGGCGAGATCTACAACATGCGCATCCACCACGACGACGTCATCCAGCCGGTGCTGCGCTATCTGAAGGTGCTCGACATCGACGGCCTGGGCCCGGACGGCCTGAAGGCGCAGGAGGAGCTGGGCCTGTACATGCACGGCCTGGACACGGAGGCCGCGAAGTTCGACGAGAAGCTGGCCGCGCGGAAGGCCCGGATGGCCGCGCGCGCCCAGGGCTGACCGCACGGAGGTGGCGGTCCGGGAGACCGCACACTCCCCTGCCTTCCGGGAGACCGCTCACTCCCGGACCGTCACCTCCGCGTAGGCCGCGTCGCGCACCTCCGCCTCGGGGTGGCGCCGCAGCAGCCGCAGCTGGGTCCGCCAGGGCGCCGGCCGGGCGGCGGCGGTGGCGGCTGTCCCGGGGGCGTACCGATGCCACCACTCCGGGCGCTGCGGCTCGGGCGGTTCGGCGAGCTGCCGTTCGACGGCGTCCAGGAGGGGGCCGGGGTGGCGGCGTCCCAGGCCGCTCCAGCCGCGTACGGCGTACAGCAGCTCCGGCAGCAGCCGGGGCACGGTGTCGGCGCGGCAGCACGGCCGCCTCGGCGTCGCCCCAGTCGGCGCGCACCTTCGAGGAGCCGGCGGCGAGGTCGGTGCGCCGGTCGCGGACGACGGCGCGGAGCAGGCGGCGGCGCGCGGTGCGGGGCAGGTCGCCCGGGGTCCGCTCGTACGCTTCGTCCGGGACGCCGAGGCTCCGGGCGACCCGAAGGGCGTGGCCCTGCACGAAGGGGTCCGGGTCGGCGAGGTGCGCGCCCGTCCACCCCGCGTCACGGCCGACGGCCGCGGCGACGACGGCGATGCCGGCTCGTACGGGCCACCGGCGTCCAGCTCGTCCAGCACCGGGCGCAATGCCCCCGAAGCGGACAGGAAGCGTGCCCGGGCGGCGAGTTCGCGCATGCGCCGGGGGTACGGAAGCGGAGGGCCTTCAGCGGTCATGGGGCGATTCCCCCGTGCGGGGGTGTGCCGCCCGGGGGCGGGCGGGACCGTACGCTGTGCCGGTGAAACCTGTGACCCGCTTCGCTCTCATCGGTGCGCCGCTGGCGATAGCCGTCGCCCTCGTCTTCAACACCGGCGACGACGCCGGTCTGCCCACGGACTCCCCCAAGGCCGCCGAGGCGTCCGCCACCGGGCCGGTGAACCCGGACCCGTTCGCGGCGGCGGACGACGAGGAGCGCGCGGAGATGAACGAGCGGATCGACGGGGCCCCGGCCGGACTCGCCGCGCCGAAGATGCGCGAGATCGCGTGGGAGCTGCTGGCCAGCGCGGAGGGCTCGACGCTGGACTGGCGCACGCAGTACGCGACGATCGAGGACAGCGGCGACGGCACCGGTTACGCGGCCGGTCTCGTCGGGTTCTGCTCCGGTACGCACGACATGCTCGCGTTCGTCGAGGCGTTCACGAAGGACCACCCGGACAACCCGCTCGCCCCGTACCTTCCCGCCCTGCGCGAGGTCGACGGGACCGGGTCGCACGAGGGCCTGGACCCCGGGTTCACGGGCGCGTGGAAGAAGGCGGCGGAGGACCCGGCGTTCCGCAAGGCGCAGGAGGAGGTGCGCGACAAGCAGTACTTCGAGCCGGCGGTGCGCCTGGCGAAGCTGGACGGCCTCGGCACGCTGGGCCAGTTCATCTACTTCGACACCATGGTCCTCCAGGGCCCCGGGCACGAGGCGGATTCGTTCTACGGCATCCGGCAGGCGGCGCTGGCGGAGGCGGACACGGTCGCGGAGGGCGGTGACGAGTCGGCGTACCTGGACATCTTCCTGGACACCGCGCGGGCCGTGATGAAGTCGAAGAAGAACCAGCAGCACGACACCTCGCGCATCGACACCGCGCAGCGCGTCTTCCTGGAGGACGAGAACCTGGACCTGGAGCCGCCGCTGACCTGGAAGATGTACGGCGAGACGTTCCGCATCCCGTCGTGACCCCGGCCCCGTGGCGGCCCTGACGCTCCTGGGACGTGCTTCGAAAGCAGCGCCGTCCGCCCGCCGGACAGGCGGGACTCTCGGTCCCAAGGGCTGTCCCGCGATTCCGGGTGGATCAGCGCGCGGCGTCGGATGCGGTGCATCGCAAGGCGGAGAGGCGCCCGCATACGGGATGTATGCGGGCGTTTCGACAACGCGGCGAGGTGCCGTGGCTGTCGTCGTGCGCCCGCCGGGAATTGCGGGACAGCCCTTAGCGGCGGGCGTCCTGCCTGATCAGTTCGGCGGCCTTCTCGGCGATGGCGACCGTGGGCGCGTGGGTGTGCCCCCGGGTGATGCGCGGCATGACCGAGGCGTCGACCACGCGCAGGCCCCGGACGCCGCGCACCCGGAGCCGGGGGTCGGTGACCGATCCGGGGTCCTCGCCCATCCGGCAGGTGCCGACGGGGTGGTACAGGGTTTCCGCCCCGGCCCGGATCGCCTCGGCCAGGCGGTCGTCGTCCACCTCGCCCGGGTAGTGGCCCATGGGCGTCGAGGTGTGCGGGGCGAGAGCCGGGTGGGCGAAGAGCCGTTCGGCGTGGCGGACGCCGTCCATCATGCGCCGCATATCGGTGCCGTCGGCGAGGTAGCCGGGGTCGATGCGCAGGGCGGAGCGGGGGTCCGGGTGGTCCGTGTCCAGGGTGATGCGGCCGGTGCTCTCGGGCTGGAGCAGGACGACGCCGATCGTGACGCCGTGTTCGGTGGGCGGGGTCAGCCCGTGGTCGATGAACGGGGCGGGGGCGAAGATCAGTTCCAGGTCCGGCGCGGACGGTGCGGAGGCGCTGCGTACGAAGGCGACGGCCTCGGCCAGGTTGGAGCTGAGCGGTCCGCGTCCGGCGAGCAGGTAGCGGGCGATGTTCACCGGGGTGTCGGCGCCCGTCATGGTGACCGGGCGGGGGCAGTGCAGGGTGACCGCGAAGGACAGGTGGTCCTGGAGGTTGCGGCCGACGTCCGGTGACGCGGCGCGGACCTCGACGCCCGCGCGGCGCAGTTCGCCGGGGTCGCCGATGCCCGAGCGCAGCAGCAGGTGCGGGGAGCCGATGGCGCCGGCGCTGAGGATCACCTCGCGGCGGGCGGTGAGCGTGCCGGAGACCTCGGTCTCCACTCCGGTGGCCCGGTCGCCGTCGAAGGCGAGGGCGCGGACGCGGGTGTGTGTGAGGACGTCCAGATTGGCGCGCCGGGCGGCCGGCTTGAGGTAGCCGTCGGCCGCGCTCCAGCGCCGCCCGCGCCGCTGGTTGACGGGGGTGAGGGCGACCCCGCTGTGATCGGGCGCGTTCAGTTCGGGCAGGAACGTCAGGCCGTCGTCGCGGCAGGCGGTGACGAAGTCGGCGGTCAGCGGGGACGGGCTGCGGGGCGGCGCGATGTGCAGCGGACCCCCGGTGCCGTACACCGTGCCCTCGCCGGCCGGGCCGGACCAGCGCTCGGCGCGACGGAAGTAGGGCACGATCGCGTCGTGGCCCCAGTCCGGCCCGGCGGCCCCGGCCCACGCGTCGTAGTCGTCGCGGTGTCCGCGTACCCACATCATGGCGTTGATCGAGGAGGAGCCGCCCAGGGTGTGGCCGCGCGGCCAGAACAGTTCACGGCCGCCGAGCGCCGGCTGCTCCACCGTGCTGAAGTCCCAGTCGAACGGGGTCTTGAACAGCTGCGGGAAGGCGGCCGGGACGCGGATCTCCTGCTTGCGGTCGGGCCCGCCCGACTCGACCAGCGCGACCCGTACGGTGGGGTCCTCGGACAGCCGCGCGGCCAGCACGCAGCCGGCCGAACCCGCCCCGACGACGACGTAGTCGTACTCGCTCAACTCGGCTTCTCCTCCAGGTCGACGCGGGCTCCGTCACGGTCACGGGGTCCGCGCACGGAAACGGTGGAGGCCGAAGTCTCGCACGTACAAAGCCGTTTCAGGCCCGGTCGCGGCCAACTCTGCGCAGCCGCTCCCGCTCCTTCTCGGACAGGCCGCCCCAGACGCCGAAGCGCTCGTCGTTGTCGAGGGCGTACTCCAGGCACGCCTGCCGCCCCTCGCAGGCGTTGCAGAGCTGCTTGGCCTCACGGGTGGAGCTGCCGGGGGCCGGGAAGAAGAACTCGGGACCCGCCTGGGCGCACAGTGCTGTCTCCTGCCAGGAGAAGGCGGGGTCGGTCGCGGTGTTGATCAGCATGACGGCCACAGTGCCGTGCCGCGATAAACGACTGATCAACGCCGCGTCAATGGCGCGTCCTCCCGGCCGGTGTGCCGGGGCCGCGTGGGACGATACGAGCCACCGTTTTCGCGGAGAGCGGCAGTTTCACGGAGACAGAGGGACGTACATGACCGAGGGCGGGGCACCGGCCGGGCGGGCCGCCCGGGAACTGCTCGTCCGCGCCGACGGGCTGCTGGACGCGGCGCGCGGGGTCCTCGCCGACCACACCCGCGCCGTCACCGCCGTCCGGACGTGCCTGGACCCCCTGCTCGACGCCCTCGTGCGCGCCGAACTCGCCGCCATCCCCGTCTCCCGGCTGAAGGACGTCACGGAGGGCCGGCTCCGCCTCGGCGCGATCGAGCAGGCGGGTTTCAGCACGGTCGGCCAGGTGTACGGCGCCAACCGCTACGAGCTCCGTCAGATCCCCGGCGTCGGCGCGCAGACGGCCGACCAGGCCCTGGCCGCGGCGGGCGGGATCGCGCACGCGGTGCGGGACACCGTCGCGGTGCGCATCGACGTGGACGACCGGAACGAGGCCGTGACCGCGCTGCTCGACGCGGTGCACGGGCTGGTGGAGGCGGGCCCGGACGCGCGGCGGGCGGTGGCCGGGGCGCGTGCGTTGGCCGGGCGCCTGGAGCCCCTGCTGGCGGCGGCCGGTCCGGCGCGGGGGCGGCTGCGGCTGCTGTTCGCCGGGAGGCGGTCGCGGGCCGGGGTGCGGGAGGCCGTGACCGGGGTCCGGGCGGCCGTCGCCGACGCGGTGGAACGGGGCCTGCCGCCGCTGTTCGCCCAGGTGTCGGCCGATCTGCTGCGGGAGCCGGGGTCCCCCGCCGCCGCCTGGGTCGACTTCGAACTGCGGTCCGCCGAGTACTACAGCCTGCTCGCGGAGCTCTCCGGCTCGGGGCCCGACCGGGACGCGGCCGAGGGGTTCCTGCCGTCGGGGATGGCCGACCGGGTGCGCGGACTGCGGCTGGACGACGCCCGGCTGCGGGTCTCCCTGCGCGGCTATCAGTCGTTCGGCGCCCGGTTCGCGCTCGTCCAGAAGCGGGTGATCCTCGGCGACGAGATGGGGCTCGGCAAGACCGTCCAGGCCATCGCGGCCCTGGCGCACCTCGCGGCGCACGGGGAGACGCATTTCCTGGTGGTGTGCCCGGCGAGCGTCCTCATCAACTGGACGCGGGAGGTCCGGGCCAGGTCCACCCTGCGCGCGGTGCCGGTGCACGGGCCCGAGCGGCACGAGGCGTTCGCGGAGTGGCGGGAGTCCGGCGGGGTCGCGCTGACCACCTTCGACGCGCTGCGCGCCCTGCCGGACGCCGCGGACTGCGGGGTGCGGCCCGGGATGCTCGTGGTGGACGAGGCGCACTACGTGAAGAACCCGGAGACCCGCCGTTCGCGCGCGGTCTCCGGGTGGTCGGGCCGCACGGACCGGGTGCTGTTCCTGACCGGCACCCCGATGGAGAACCGGGTGGAGGAGTTCCGCAGCCTCGTCCGCCAGCTCCGGCCCGAGCTGGTCCCCGCGGTCGGCGCCGGCCACGGCGCGGCGGGCTCGCGGGCGTTCCGCCGCGCCGTGGCCCCCGCGTATCTGCGGCGCAACCAGCAGGACGTCCTCGCCGAGCTGCCCGCCGTGGTCCAGGTGGACGAGTGGGAGGAGTTCGGCGAGGGCGACCTGCTGGCGTACCGGGAGGCGGTGGCCGCCGGGCACTTCATGCGGATGCGCCGGGCGGCGTACGCCCGGCCGGAGACCTCCGCCAAGCTGAACCGGCTGCGCGAACTGGTCGCGGAGGCGGCGGGCAACGGCCTGAAGGTCGTGGTGTTCTCGTACTTCCGCGAGGTCCTGGACACGGTGCGCGGGGCGCTCGGTGACGGGGTGTACGGCCCGCTGTCGGGGAGCGTGGCGGCGGCCCGGCGCCAGGAGCTGGTCGACGCGTTCGCGGCGGCGGACGGTCACGCGGTGCTGCTGAGCCAGATCCAGGCGGGCGGGGTCGGGCTGAACATGCAGGCCGCGTCCGTCGTCATCCTGTGCGAACCGCAGCTCAAGCCGACGACGGAGCACCAGGCCGTGGCACGGGTGCACCGGATGGGCCAGATACGGACGGTGCGGGTGCACCGGCTGCTCGCCGCGGACAGCATCGACCAGCGGATGCTGGACCTCGTGGCCCGCAAGGAGCGCCTGTTCGACGCGTACGCGCGGCGCAGCGATGTCGCCGAGACGACGCCGGACGCGGTGGACATATCGGAGGGCGAGCTGGCCCGCCGGATCGTCGAGGAGGAGCAGCGGCGCCTCGGCGCGCCGACGGGCGGCTGAAGGGCCTACCCGTCGTGTCCGGGAACGGTGCCGTCCCGGTCGGCGACGAGGAGCATGCCGCCCATCCCCCGGTCGGCGTGGCTCTGCACGTGGCAGTGGTACATCCAGGCGCCGGCGCCCACGTGTTCGCCCGCGATCACCTGGAAGCCGAAGGAGTCCGCCGGGCCGACGATCTTCGTGTCGACCACCCGGCTCGGGTCGTCGGGCCCGGTGAGCATGCCCGTGCGGTTGTCCGCCCAGCGATGACCGTGCATGTGGAAGGTGTGGTAGAAGTCGCCGTGCGTGATCATGACGACTTCGAGCCGGTCCCCGAGCGTGGTCGTGAAGTCCGGGCTCTCACCGGCCGGGGTGTTGTTGATCGACATGCCGTTGAAGACGATCGTGATCGTCCTGTCCGGCAGGATGTCGCCCCGGCGCCGGACGACCAGCGGCCCGTAGAGCCCTTCGCGGATGCCGCCGGTGCCGTGGTCGGAGCCGACGGCGTGGTCGTGGTAGTGCCAGTAGCCCGCGCTGCCGGGCTGCCAGGTGCCGTCGCGGCGCAGGCCGGGGGTGTGGGTGCGCCAGGTGTACGTGCGGGTGGCGCCGGGTTCGACGGTGCTGTGGTTCATCCGGGTGCCGTCGCTGGCGATGTCGTAGTCGACGCCGTGCGCGTGGAGCCCGGCCGGCACGTCGAGTGTGTTGACGAACTCGATGTGCAGGGTGTCGCCCTCGTTGAGCTCGATGAGCGGTCCGGGCACGGTGGCCCTGCCCTTCTCCAGCCCGTAGCCCATCCGGCCGTCCGGCAGCTTCTCCACGTACATACGGATGCGCCGGACCACTCCCCCGGCGGGCGCCCGGCGGAGCCGGTGGGGCAGGGCGGCGGCGCCGGGCGCCGGAAGGGACAACGATGTCACCCCCGCGGCCGCCGCGACCCCGCCGCCCATCAGCATCCGCCGGCTGAAACTTCTGCGGTCCATGTCGAACTCCCCACTGCTGACGGGTGCTGCCGAGGATGTGGCGACGGGCCGTCACGAAGCCCGGAAAATCGCTTACCCACAGTAAGGAGAAGTTCGCCTCCGGGCCGTCAAGCCGGGTGGGCGAGTCGCGGAATACGCCTGCCTGATCAGGTGACCGTCGCCGCGTGCTGCGGCATGTGCGCGCGCCCGCCGGGGTGCCGGTGGCGCCACACCCAGAAGACGGTGCACGAGACGAGTGCCCAGGCCGCGAGGACCAGGTAGGGGAAGACGCGCTGGTGGCCCTGGTAGTAGACGGCGGTGTGCTGGGCGTTGACGGAGGCGCCCGGGGGCAGCCAGCGTCCGATGTGCCCGAGGAGCGAGGGCAGCAGCGGCCACGAGACGGCTCCGCCCGAGGACGGGTTGCCCAGCAGCACCATGACGCCCCAGGTCGGCAGCATCGCCCAGCGGCCGATCAGGGTGTTGAACATGGTGAAGACCATGCCCGAGGTGAACATCGTGAACGCGAGGATCAGCCAGGACTCGACGAAGGGCAGGTCCACCGCCCCCAGCAGCCAGTCGACCACGGCGGCGATGGCGAAGGCCCCCAGGAGCGAGTAGAGGATCGTGAAGCCGATCCGTTCCACCGGGATCAGCGCCCGGGCGTGCACGCTGAGCTGGATGGCGCCCACGAAGCCGATGATCACCGCGGCGAGCGAGATGTAGAAGAGCGCGAGGCCGCGCGGGTCGCCCTTCTGAAGGGGTTTGACGTCCTGCACGGCCACCGGGATGTCCAGCGCGTCGCCCACCTTCACCGCGGACTCGGCGAGCAGCTGGGCGACGGCGGCCCCGGAGGCCGCGGCCACGTCCATCGAGACGCCCCGGCTGCCGGACCGCACGATGGCGAAGACCTCCTGCTCCTCCAGGGCCTCGCGCGCGGCGGCCGCCGTCGGATAGACACGGATGACCAGGGAGGCGTCGAGGGCCTTGTCCATCCCGGCGACGAACTCCCGGCCGCGCGAGGTGTCCGGCTCGCTGACCACGGCGGTGGGAACGCTGTGCGGGGTCGGGTTGGCCATGGCGTACGTGTAGGAGCCGGCGAAGAGCCCGGCGGCGGCCGAGAGGATGAACAGCAGGACGATCGCCGGGAAGTACGGGGACTCCTTGAAACCCTGCCACTTCTGGCTCCGGGTCAGCGGCCGTCCGTGCGCCCCGTGCTCCGGACCGGCTTCCGGCTCGCTCACGCCTCGTCGCCCTGGTCGCGGCGGGCGCGGCTCGGCTGCACGCGCTTCGGCTCGCCGGGCATCTTCGGGTACTCGGGCGGGTAGGGCAGGTCACCGGGGCCGCCGTCGCTCGCGTGGCGGTCGGCGAGTTCGAGCAGGGAGTCCAGGCGGAACGCCTCCTGGTCCATGCCGGCGTGCACGTCGCCGTGTTCCGCGTACCGCACGGGCATGGTGCGGAGGTCGAAGTCGCGGGGTTCGGCGTCGTCCACCTCCTCCCAGCGCAGCGGGGCGGAGACCGGTGCGTGCGGGAAGGGCCGTACGGAGTAGGCGGAGGCGATGGTGCGGTCGCGGGCGGTCTGGTTGTAGTCGACGAAGATCCGCTCGCCGCGCTCCTCCTTCCACCAGGCGGTGGTCACCCGGTCCGGCATCCGGCTCTCCAGCTCGCGCCCGACCGCGATGGCGGCGCGCCTCACCTCGGTGAACGTCCAGCGCGGCTCGATGGGCACGAAGACGTGGATGCCGCGCCCGCCGGACGTCTTGGGCCAGCCGCGCAGCCCGTGCTCCTCCAGGACGCCGCGCAGCTCGTGGGCGGCGCGGACCGCGTCGGCGTAACCGGTGCCGGGCTGCGGGTCCAGGTCGATGCGCAGTTCGTCGGGGTGGTCGGTGTCCCCGCCCCGGACCGGCCAGGGGTGGAAGGTCAGGGTGCCGAGGTTGGCGGCCCACAGGACGGCGGCCACCTCGGTGGGGCACATCTCCCGGGCGGACCGCCCGCTCGGGAAGGCGATCTCGGTGGTCGGGATCCAGTCGGGGAGGTTCTTGGGGGCGCGCTTCTGGTAGAAGAACTCGCCCTCGACGCCGTCCACGAACCGCTGGAGGGTGGTGGGCCGGTCGCGCAGGGCGCGCAGGATGCCGGGGCCGACCGCGAGGAAGTACTCGGCGACATCCCTCTTCGTGTAGCCCTTCTCCGGGAAGTAGACCTTGTCCGGATGGGACAGCCGGACCGCCCGCCCGGCCGCGTCCAGCTCCACCGCTGTGCCCGCTGCTGCCATGTCGGCCACGGTAGGCCGGACACACATATGCCGCATATCGGGAGACTCCGGTCGTTGTACCGTTCACAATCGGTTCATGGACCTGCCGGTGATGCCGCCCCTGAAACCGATGCTCGCCAAGTCGGTGAAGAAGATCCCGCCGGGCATGCAGTACGAGGCCAAGTGGGACGGCTTCCGGGCGATCGTGCACCGGGACGGTGACGAGGTGGTGATCGGCAGCCGGACCGGCAAGCCGCTCACCCGCTACTTCCCCGAGGTGGTCACCGCCGTCCGGGACAATCTGCCGGAGCGCTGTGTGGTGGACGGTGAGATCGTCGTCGCGCACGGCGGGCGGCTCGACTTCGACCGGCTCAGCGAGCGCATCCACCCCGCCGAGTCGCGGGTGCGGATGCTGGCCGAGCAGACCCCGGCCGCGCTGATCGCCTTCGACCTGCTGGCGCTGGGCGACGACTCGCTCCTGGACGCTCCGCAGGCGGACCGGCGCACGGTCCTGGAGGCGGCGCTCACCGGGGCATCGGCGCCGGTCCACCTGGCCCCGTCCACGACCGACCCGGCCCGCGCCGGGGAATGGTTCGAGCAGTACGAGGGGGCCGGGCTCGACGGGATCGTGGCGAAGCCGCTCGACGCTCCGTACCGGCCGGACGTCCGGGCCATGTACAAGATCAAGCACGAGCGGACCGCCGACTGCGTGGTGGCCGGCTACCGCTTCCACAAGAGCGGCCCGGTCGTCGGCTCGCTGCTGCTCGGCCTGTACGACGACAGCGGCGCGCTCCAGCACGTCGGGGTCTGCGCGGCCTTCCCCATGAAGCGCCGCGCGGAACTCGTCACCGAGCTGGAGCCCCTGCTGGCCGACGCCGACGACCACCCGTGGCGCGCCTGGGCCGAGGCCGAGGCGCACGCGGGTGCCCGGCTGCCCGGCGCCCCGAGCCGCTGGTCCGGAAAGAAGGACATGTCCTGGGTGCCGCTGCGGCCGGAGCGGGTCTGCGAGGTGGCGTACGACCACATGGAGGGCGACCGCTTCCGGCACACGGCCCAGTGGCGCCGCTGGCGGCCCGACCGTACGCCGGAGAGCTGCACGTACGCGCAGTTGGAGGAGGTCGTGCGCTACGACCTCGCCCAGGTGCTGGCGGGCGGCGGCTGAGCGCTTCCGATCGCCCGGCCGCCGCCCGGGTCTCAGTCCGCCGTGGGCGGCAGGGTGGGGGTGGTGCAGGGCTCGCCTTCGTCCGTGGGACCGGGCGAGGGCGGGCCGGTGGTCCCGGTGGTGTCCGTCGGGTCGGGCGTCGGGGTGGCCGTGCACCCCGGGTCCGGCTTCGTGGTGGTCGGGTCCGGGTCGGGGGTGGTGCTCGGGTCCGGGGTGGCGGAGCCGGTGTCCGTGGGGTCGGGCGACGGACCGGCGGTGTCCGTGGGGTCGGGCGAAGGACCGGCGGTGTGCGTCGGATCCGGATCGGGTGTGCCGCTCGGGTCGGGGTCGTGGGTGCCGGGTGCGGTCGGGCGGGTGCTGGGAGTGGGCTGCGGGCCGACCTCGATGCCGCCGCCGTCGTCGGAACCGGACCCGCCCACGGGGTGCGCGGGCTTGTTGGGGCTGCCGGCACCGGGGCTCCTGGGGATGGGCCCCGTGCCGTCGGTGACCGGGTGGATGCCCTTGCGGTAGAACTCCAGCCAGGAAAGCACCGTACGCAGATAGGTTTCCGAGTGGTTGTAGCTCAGGATCGCCCGGTTCATGTCGGAGGGAACCGACAGGTCGCGCGTTCCGGCGCAGAGGTAGGCCCCGGCGGCGAGCGCCGCGTCGTACACGTTGTTCGGGTCCCGGCGCCCGTCGCCGTTGCCGTCCCGGCCCCAGTGCGCCCACGTCGAGGGGATGAACTGCATCGGGCCGACCGCACGGTCGTACGTCGCGTCCCCGTCGTAGGCGCCGCCGTCGGTGTCCGGGATGTTGGCGAAACCGGCGCCGTCGAGGACCGGGCCGAGGATCGGCGAGACGGTCGTGCCCGTCCTGTCGACCCGGCCGCCGGCCGCGTGCCCGGACTCGACCTTGCCGATCGCCGCCAGTAACTGCCAGGGCAGCCGGCAGCCCGGGTCGCCGCGCCGCGTCGTCGCCTCCGCCTTGCGGTAGGCGGCGAGCACGGTGGCCGGGATGCCGGCCTCGGCCCACGACTGCTGGGCCGCGGGGCTCGGCTTCTCGCCCTTCTTCGGCGGCTTCGGGCTCTTCAGCGGCGGGAGTTCGGTGTGGTACGAGTCGTCGTTGGGGACCTCCGACCAGACGACGCCGTCCGTCTTCTGACGGTGCTTCGGGGTCCCTTCGTGCGCGGCGAGCTGGGGTGCCTGGGACGCCGTGAGCGCGGCCATCGCGGCGACGGCCGCGGCGGTGCCGCCGAGTCCTCGGCGCCTGGTGCCGTTGAACCTCATGCGTGCTCTCCTAGGGGGTCACCGGGTGAACGTGTCGATCGCGGAGATCCGCCAGCTGCCGTCCTTGCGGACGGCGTCCACGCTGAACATGGCCGCCGCGTACGTGGTCTCCTCGGACTTGCCGGTACGGGTGTTGCGCTGGTCGGCGTAGATCAGCAGCCGGGCCCGGTCGCCGTCGAGCATCTCCACGCCGCTGTCGGTGACGGTCGTCGTGAGGACCAGCTTCTGCTTCGGCGCCTGCGCCCGGACCTCGGCGAGCATGTCCTCGTGCTGCTGGACCGCCTTGCCGGTCAGGTACTTCGTCACCGCCGCCTCGGCCTTGGCGGGTGAGGCGTAGTCGTACGAGAAGACCGCGCCGACAGCCTCCGTGATCCGGCCCTTGACCTCGCTGGTGCGGCTGATGTCGGTCAGGGCCGTGTTCCGCCGGCTGGGGTCGTCGCGCAGGCCCGCCGCCGAGCTGAACGCCCAGGCCGCGACGGCGCCGAGGAGCAGGGTGAGGACGCAGAGGACGGCAGGCAGGCTGAGGCGCGGCCGGCGCCGGACGGCGGCCTTCTCCGGCTCCTCCCCGGCCTCCCCTTCGTCCTCCTCCTCGCTCTCCGGAACCGCGTCGTCCCGCGCGGTGCCGGGCTTCTCCAGGTCCGGCCCGCGCCCCGGGCGGGGGCGGGGCGGGGCCGCCGTCGCGGTGCGTTCGGCGGCGGCGACCGTGGCCAGGCGGCGCTGACGGTTGACCAGGTGACGGGTGGTCGACATGTCCGGGTTCCTCTCGGTGCGGGGGCGGGGGTGTCAGCCGGCGGTGTTGCCGACGGGCGCCTGGCCGAGGGCGCTGAGCTTCCACCCGTCGGGGGTGCGGGTGAGCTGGCCGAGCATCCGGCTCTCCTTCACCGCGGGCTTGCCCTTCGGCGCGGTCACGGTCACTCTCAGCGCCACCATGACCCCCGCCCTCCCGGCCCGGTCGTCCAGCTCGGTGACCGCGCCGGCCAGCACCTTGGCGGTGCTGACGGTCTTCGCCTCCTGGATCTGCTTCTCGAACCCGCCCCGTCCTTCGACCAGTTGCTGGTGCAGGTCCCCCGTGGTGGAGTCCTCCCAGCTGTCGAGCCCCTTCTCCAGCCGCGCGTGGTCGAGCGTGTTCATGTTCTGCACGGCCTGCTCCCCCGCCGCCAGGACCTCGTCGCGGGTCTGGGCGTACGCGGCCGAGCTGTCGTGCGCCGCCCGGTACCGGGACACCCCGCCCCAGCCCGCGGCGCCGGCCGCCGCGACCGTCAGCACGATCGCCGCCGCGACCAGCGGATTCCTCGTCATCGCTACCCGTGCCATCGCTGCCTCTCCCTGCCGGCGGTCCCGCCGTGCTGTGCTGTCCTTGCTCGGTGGTGCGGTGGTGCCTTCTCGGAGCTACCGGGAGGTGATCTCCACGATCGTCCAGTGCCCTTCGCGCCGTTGGGCCGTGACGGAGAGCTGTGCGGCCGCCTTGCTCGCGGCCTTCCCCTTGCGCTCGTACACCTGGTCGAGGAAGACGAGCAGATGGGCGCTGTCGGGCGTCAGCCGGGTCACCCCGGCGCGCACGACATGGGTGGTGAGGGTGAGCTTCTGGTCGGCCGACTGCTTCTCGACCTGGCCGAACAGTGCCGCGTACTGCTGGAGCGCCTTGCCCGCGAGCAGCTTCTGCGCGGACGCCTTGGTGGCGGCGGTGCCCTCGGGGCTGTACGAGAAGACCTTGCCGAGGGCGTTGGTGACCTCGCCGGCCACCTGGGCGGTCGCCGCGCTGTCGGTCAGCGCCAGGTTGGAGGTGGCGGGTGTGTCCCGCAGCTGCCTCCCCGCCACGTACATCACGGCCCCGGCGGCGAGCAGGGCGACGACGAGGACCGCGGCGAGGACGCGCGGCCCGCGGCGGGCGGTCCGGGTGTCGTCGTCCGTCCGCTCCGGGGCATCCGCTACTGCCTCCGGCTCCACCTCGGCCGCCGTCGCGGTGTCCTCGTTGTCCTCGACGTCCGTGTTCATGCGCCGCTCCCTATGCCGAGCGCCGTGAGCGCCTTGATCTTCCAGCCGTCCCCGGTCCGGGCGAGCGTCGCCTCGAAGCGTTTGCGCTCGGTGCCCGCCTTGCCGGTGCGCGGGGCGACCTCGACGTCGACGGTCGCGATCATCAGCGCGGTGCCGGTCCGCTCGTCCAGCTCCGTGAGCGCGGCGTCGGTGACCTTGCCGCGCGCGGTGGCGCCGGACGCCTTGAGGTCGGCGGCATCCTTCTTCCGGGTCCGCTTCAGCTGGTCGTACAACGGGCCGGTGGCGGACTCCAGCCAGCCGGCCAGGCCCGCGTCCACGCTCGTCGCGTCCTTGCCGTCCAGCGTGTTGAGCCGGGCCAGCGCCTGCCGGCCGTCCGCGAGGGCGGCGTCCCGGCTCTTGGCGTAGGCCAGGTCGCCGTCGCCGCGTGCCTGGGCGTACGACCAGCCGCCCAAGGCGCAGACGAGGGCCGCGATCAGCAGGACGGCCCAGCCGCCGAGGCTGCGCGTACGGGGGTTCACTCGCCGTCCTCCTGTCCCAGGCCGAGCAACCCGGCCATGCCCCGGGCCTCCGGTGCCGTGTCGGTCGCCGCGCCGAGCGCACCGGGCAGCCGGTCTTCCTCGGTGTCCCCGAGGAGCAGCGCGCCGGCCTTCGCCGGTTCGGGCAGCGGGCCGCCCGTCGGGGCGTTGGCGCTGCCCCGGACGTCGACGCCGGTGCCGGGTGAGGCGGTGCAGCGGGCCTTGGTGTTGACGGCGGGGGCGGGTGAGAGGTCGAGGCCGTTGCGGTAGGTCGTGCCCTCGTACCCGGCGGTGCAGGGCAGCGGCTCGAAGAAGGAGATCGACATGCCGAACCGGGCCCCGTCCTCGTCCACCGCGCTGGCCCCGGCCGCCGCGACGGCGGGGAGCTTCACGAGCAGTTCCTCCAGGCCGCGCTGGCGGGTGACGGCGACGTCGGAGGTGGTGAGGAGGTTGGCGACGACGACCCCGAAGCTGGGTTCGACGTCCCGGAGCAGTCCGCTGATCTGGTTCGTCGCGTCGGGGGCGGCGGCGATCAGCTTGCGCAGGTCGGTGTCGGACCCCTTGAGCTGGGCGGCCAGCTCCTTCGCGCCGGAGGCGAAACCCTTGAGCGCTTCGCCCTGTTCGACCTGGGTGCGCAGCACGGTCCTGCCGTCCTCCATCAGCCTGGTGTTGACGGGCAGCGCGTCGTCGGCGGCGTCCACGAACTCGCTGCCGGTGTCCAGGAGGACCTGGAGGTCGTCGCCGCGCCCGCTGAACGCGGTGCCGAACTCGTCCACGACGGTGCGCAGGGACTCCAGATCGACCGAGGAGGTGAGGTCGTTGACGCTGGTGAGCACGTTCGTCACGGGCGCCGGAACGGTGGTCTCGGCCTCGTCGATGACCGAGCCGTTCGCGAGGTAGGGGCCCTCGGTGCGGGTCGGCCGCAGGTCGACGTACTGCTCGCCGACGGCGGAGAGGCTGGCCACGACCGCCTTGAGGCCGTCGGGGATGCGCGGGGCGGACTTGTTGATCCGCAACTCGGCCTCGACGCCGTCGTCGGTGAGTTCGATGGCCCCGACCCGGCCGACCGACACCCCTCGGTAGGTGATGTTGGAGTGCGTGAAGAGGCCGCCGGTGCGCGGGAGCTGCATCTTGACGGTGTAGTAGTCGCGCATGCCGACGTAATGGCCGAGGTCGGCGTAGCGCACCCCGAGGAAGCCGAGCACCAGCACGGAGACGATGAGGAAGGCGATGTTCTTGAGCCGGATGGCGAGGGTGATCATCAGTTGCTCCCCTTCGAGTCCGTGGGCCGGCTCGTCGTCGGTGCCGAGGTGGCGGGGAGGGGCAGCGGCAGACCGGCACCGGCGACCGCCTGGGCCGGAGCGGGCGGGGTCTCCGCGTCGGGGTCGTAGGCGGGGATGATCTGGGTGCCGGGCTCGGCCGTCATGTCCAGGTACACGTTGAGGTAGTCGCCCTTCACGCCGCGCAGCACCTCGTCGGTGAACGGGTAGGTGAGCAGCACCTGGAGCGAGTCGGGCAGGTCGTTCCCGGAGTCGGCGAGGGCGCGCAGGGTGGGGGCGAGGGCCTTGAGGTCGGCGATGGTGTCCGCCTTGCTCCGGTTGATGGTGGTGACGGCGACGTCGGAGAGGGTGTCCAGGGAGCGGAGCATCGTCATGAGCGAGCCGCGCTGCTTCTCCAGGACCTTCATGCCGGGGCTGAGTTCGGTGAGGACCGTGCCGACCTGCTGCTTGCGGCCGGCGAGGGTGCTGGACAGACGGTTGACGCCGTCGAGCGCGGCGGTGATGTCGCCTCGGTGGTCGTCCAGGTTGGTGACGAGCTTGTCGACCCGGTGGAGCATGGACTTGACCTGGGGTTCCTGCCCGCTCAGGGCCTTGTTGAGTTCGGTGGTGATGGTCTTGAGCTGCTGGACGCCGCCGCCGTTGAGGAGCATGGACAGGGCGCCGAAGACCTCTTCGACCTCCGGGTTGCGGTTGGTACGGGTCAGCGGGATGCGGTCGCCGTCGGCGAGGGTGCCCTGCTCCTTGCCCCTGGCGGGCGGAGTGAGCTGGATGTACTTCTCGCCGAGCAGGCTGGACTGCTCCAGGTGGGCGTAGGCGTTGCCGGGCAGGTCGATCTTCCCGTTGACCTTCATGGTGACCCGGGCCTGCCAGCCGTCGGGCGCCAGCGAGATCTCGGTGACCCGGCCGACGGCGACGTCGTTGACCTTGACCGAGGACTGCGGGGAGAGGCTGAGCACGTCCCCGAAGTCCGCGGTGATCTCGTACGGGTGGTCGCCGAGGTCGGCGCCGCCGGGCAGCGGCAGGTCCTCGATGCCGGAGAAGTGCGGGGCTCCGCATCCGGTGACGAAGAGGGTGCAGCACAGGCCGAGTGCGACGAGTGCCGGCCCGCCCGTGGTGCCGAGGGCCGCGGGTCTGCGCGGTCTCCGGTTCATCGGTTCGCCCCCTTCGTGTCCTTGGCGTCCTTGGGCGTGCCGTAGACCGTGCCCACGGCCGGGAGCGGCAGCGCGGGCAGGGCCTTCCGCCGTTCGGCGTCCACCGGGGAGAGCCCCTGGAGGGCGAGGCTCGATTCGAGGAGCGGGCCGCCCATGCTGAGTTCGTTGAGGTTGGTCCGGCCGTTGAGGGTGCGGTGCTCGGGGTCGTAGGCGTTGAGGACGTTGCCCGCCGAGAGCGGCAGGACGTCCATCGACTCGGCCAGTGAGGCGCGCTGGTCGACGAGGGCCTGGGTGATCGGCACGAGCGCGTCCACGTTCTTCTTGAGTTCGCCCCGGTTGTCCTTGATGAAGGTCTTCACCTGGCCGAGCGCGGTGCCGAGTTCCTTGAGGGCGGCGCCGAGGTTCTTCTTGTCGTCGGCGAGGAAGCCGGTGACGGAGTCCAGCTGCTGCTCGGCGGCGCGGACGTTGCCGTCGTTGTCCTTCAGCATGGTGGTGAAGGTCTGGAGGTAGGACAGCGTGTCGAAGAGGTTGCCGCTCGACTTGTCCAGGGTCTTGGTCGCCTTGCCGAACTGCTCGATGGAGTCGCCGATGTCCTTTCCGTTGCCCTTGAGGTTCTTGGCCCCGGTGTCCAGGAGCCCGGCGAAGGCCCCTTCGGCGTTCGCCCCGTCGGGGCCGAGCGCGGTGGACAGTTCGGTGATGGACGCGTAGAGCTGGTCGACCTCCACCGGGACGGCGTTGTCGGCGGCGGGCAGTTGCGCGCCGTCCTCCATGGCCGCTCCCCCGGTGTAGGCGGGGGCCAGCTGGACGTACCGGTCGGCGACCAGGCTGGGGGCGACGACGACGGCGTGCGCGTCCTTGGGGACCCGGACGCCCTTGTCGATGTGCAGGACGACCTTGACGTCCTTGCCGCGCGGTTCGACGGATTCGACGCGGCCGACGCGGACGCCGAGTATGCGCAGGTCGGATCCGGCGTAGACGCCGGTGACCTGGTCGAAGTAGGCGGTGACGGTGGTGCCGCCCTGCTCCTCCAGGGCCGAGACCCCGGAGGTGGCGGCGACGGCCACGACGACGAGCCCGGCGCCGAGGCCGATGACGCGGGTGAGTCTCATCTCAGTGCCCGCCTTCCTGCTTCGGCGGCATGCAGCCGGTCGCCGGGGGTGTGTCGGCGGGCAGGTAGTTCTTCGGAACGACCCCGCAGACGTAGTTGTCGAACCAGCGGCCGTTGCCGAGGGTGTTGCCGACGAGCCGGTTGTAGGAGCCGGCGAGCGCGAGCACCTGGTCGAGGCTCTTGCGGTTCTTCTTGAGGACCGCGGTGACCCGGCCGAGCGCCTTGAGGGTCGGCTTCAGCTGCTTGTTGTTGTCGGAGACGAGACCGGTGAGCTGGGTGCCCAGGTCGCGGGTGCCGGTGAGCAGCAGGTGGATGGAGTCGCGGCGGGCCTGGATCTCGCCGAGGAGCAGGTTGCCGTCGTCCAGGAGGGTCTCGAAGCCGCTCTTCTTGTTGGCGAGGGTCTTGGTGAGCTGCTTGCTGCCCTTGAGCAGGGTGGCCAGCTGGGCGTCGCGTTCGGAGACGGTCTTCGACAGCGCGGAGAGCCCCTTCGCGGCGCTCTTCACGTCGGGCGGGGAGTCCTTGAAGGTGGCGGAGATCGTCTCGAAGCTCTTGGCGAGCTGTGCGGTGTCGATCTCCCCGATGGTCTCGCCCAGTCCGTTGAACGCCTGCGTGACGTCGTACGGGGATGTGGTGCGGGAGGCCGTGATGCGCTCGTCCGGGTCCTGCGGGGAGTCACCGAGCGGGTCGACGGCGAGGTACTTCTCACCGAGGAGCGTCTTGATGGCGATGCCGACGGTGCTGGCGTTGCCGATCCAGGCGTCCTCGACCTTGAAGGTGACCTTCACCTTGGCGCCGTCCAGGGAGACGCCGGTGACCTTGCCGACCTTGACGCCGGCGATGCGGACCTCGTCGCCCTCGCTGAGCCCGGCGGACTCGGTGAAGTCGGCACTGTAGGTGGTACCGCCGCCGATGAAGGGGAGCGAGTCGGCCCGGTAGGCGCCGAATCCGACGAGGGCGAGCAGGAGCAGGCCCACGATGCCGACGGCGACGGGGTTGCGGTGGCGTATCGGCTTGATCATGACAGGCACCTCGGCTGGGTGATCTCGATGCCGGTCGGCGGGGTGCTGCCGTCGCTGGTCGTCACGCCGCTGACCTTGGCCTCGCAGAGGTAGAGGTTGAGCCAGGAGCCGTACGAGGTGAGGCGGCTGATGGCCGCCATCTTGGCCGGGGTCTTCTGGAGGAAGTTCTCGATCTTCGGGGTGTTGTCGGCCAGGTTCCCGGAGAGGCGGCCGAGCTGCTTGATGTCGTCCTTGAGGGGTTTGCGGCCGTCCTCGAAGAGGTCCGCGGTGACCGTGGTGAGGGCGCCCATCGCGGTGACGGCCTCGCCGAGGGGCTTGCGGTCGCCCGCGAAGCCGGTGACGAGGGCCTGGAGCGTGTCGACCAGGTCGTTGAAGCCGGCTTCCCGGTCGTTGACGGTCTTCAGGACCGAGTTGAGGTTCTTGATCACCTCGCCGATCACCTTGTCCTTGGCGGCGACCGTGCCGGTCAGCGAGCCGACGTGCTGGAGGATGGAGTCGACGGTGCCGCCCTCGCCCTGGAGCACCTGGACGATGGAGCCGGCCAGCTCGTTGACGTCGGGTGGTGAGAGCCCTTCGAAGAGGGGCTGGAAGCCGTTGAAGAGCTGGGTGAGGTCGAGCGCCGGGGTGGTGCGCGACAGCGGGATGGTGGCGCCCGGGGCGAAGCTCTCGCCGACGGGGCCCGCGCCCTGGTCCAGGTCGATGTAGCGCTGGCCGACCATGTTGAGGTATTTGATCGACGCGGTGACGGAGGCCGGGAGCTTCTTGCTCCTGCGGACGCTGAAGCGGACCTCGGCGACCCGGCGGTCGGCGACCTCGACCGATTCGACCTGGCCGACCTTGACTCCGGCGACGCGGACGCTGTCCCCGACGATGAGTCCGGTGGCGTCGGTGAACCGGGCTTTGTACGAACGGGTCTCGCCCACACCGGTGTTGGCGATGGACAGGGCCAGGACCGTGGTGGCCAGGCTCGTCACCACGATGAACACGATCGATTTCGCGAGCGGTCCCGCGAGGGAGCGGCGCTTCACTTGAGCTTCACCTCCACACCGCGGAAGGCCGGGCCGATGAGCACGCTGCTCCACTCGGGCAGGGCCTGCGGCCGGACTTTCAGTGAGGGAGCGACCAGCTCGTTGACGAGGCGGCTCTCCTGCGGCGAGTTGGGCATGCCGAGCGACGGGTCGGCCGCGGGGATCTCGACCGGCGTGGCCGGGTCCGGGTCCGCCCGGTCGGTGTCGGCGGCGGTCCTGGCGTCGGCGGTGGGCACGGTCTGGCCGACGTACGGGATGGAGTAGCAGTGCGGTCCGCCGGTGGCGTTGTAGACCGGGGTGTCCTTGCCCGCGACGTACTTCCCCTTGGACGGCACGGTCTTGAGCGTCACGTGCAGCCCGGGCTGGTCGGTGCCCTTGCCGAGTGCCTTGTCCATGGCCGGGACGAAGTTGGCCACGGTGCGCAGGGTGCAGGGGAACTCCGAGGAGTACTTCGCCAGGGTCTCCAGGGTGGGCCTGCCGCTGGCGGCGAGCCGGATGAGGTTGTCCTTGTTCCGCTGGAGGAAGGCGGTGACGTCGCGGGCGGAGGCGGTGGTGGAGCCGTACACGTTCGCGAGGTTCTCCTGCTGTTCGGCGAGGGTGCCGCTGGTGGTCGTGAAGTCGGTGAGGGCGTCCAGGACGTCGGGGGCGGAGTCCGCGTAGAGCCGGCTCACCTTGACGAGCTCCTTGATGTCCTCGTTGAGCGTGGGGAGCTGGGGGTTGAACCGCTGGAGGTGGGCGTCGAGCTTCACCAGCGTGTCGCCCAGCTTCTCGCCCCGGCCCTCCAGTGCGGTGGAGACCGCGTTGAGGGTGGCGGACAGCTTCTCCGGCTTCACGGCGGTGAGCAGCGGCAGGACGTTGTCGAGGACCTCTTCCAGCTCGATGGCGTTGCTGGACCGGTCCTGCGGGATGACGTCGCCGGCGCCGAGCGTCTCGGTCGAGGGCACGGGGGGCGGTACGAGGGCGACGAACCGTTCCCCGAAGAGCGTGGTGGGCAGCATCTGGGCGGACACGTCGGCCGGGATGCGGTCCAGCTTGTCGGGCTTGATCGCGAGGGTGAGCCGGGCCCCGTCGCCGTCGGCCGAGATGTTCCGGACCTGGCCGACGACCACGCCGCGCAGCTTCACGTCGGCGTTCTCGTGCATCTCGTTGCCGACGCTCGACGCGTGCACGGTGACGGTCGCGTCGTGCGTGAAGTCCTTCTCGTACACCGAGACCGAGACCCAGATGAGGACGGCGGGCACGAGGAAGAGGGCGACTCCGGCGGTTCTTCGGGCGGTGGCCCGGGCGGCGCGTGAGGTCATCAGCCGGCCACCTTCACGGTCGTCGTGGCGCCCCAGATGGCGAGCGAGAGGAAGAAGTCGGTGACGCTGATCAGCACGATCGCGTTCCGCACCGACCGGCCGACGGCCACCCCGACCCCGGCGGGACCGCCGGTGGCGTGGAAGCCGTAGTAGCAGTGGGCGAGGATCACCATGACGCTGAAGATCAGCACCTTGAGCACCGACAGGAGCACGTCCGCCGGGGACAGGAAGAGATTGAAGTAGTGGTCGTACGTGCCCGCCGACTGCCCGTTGAACAGGACGGTGACGTAGCGGGACGCGACGTACGAGGAGAGCAGCCCGATCGCGTACAGCGGGATGATCGCGACGACCCCGGCGATGATGCGCGTGGTGACGAGGTAGGGCATCGAGCGCACGCCCATCGATTCGAGGCCGTCGACCTCCTCGTTGATGCGCATGGCGCCGAGCTGCGCGGTGAAGCCGGCGCCGACGGTCGCGGAGAGGGCGAGTCCGGCGACGAGCGGAGCGATCTCGCGGGTGTTGAAGTAGGCGGAGACGAAGCCGGTGAACGCGGCGGTGCCGATCTGGTTGAGGGCCGCGTACCCCTGGAGTCCGACGACCGTGCCGGTGGCCAGGGTCATCGCGATCATCACGCCGATGGTGCCGCCGACGACGCCGAGGCCGCCGCTGCCGAAGGCGACCTCGGCCAGGAGGCGCTGGACCTCCTTGAGGTAGCGGCGCAGGGTGCGGGGTATCCAGATCAGTGCCCGTACGTAGAAGGCGAGTTGGTCACCGGATCTGTCGAGCCAGCCGAGCATTGACATGGGTCAGCTCCCCTTCGCGGGAACGATCTGCAGGTAGATCGCCGTGAGGACCATGTTCACGAAGAACAGCAGCATGAAGGTGATGACGACGGACTGGTTGACCGCGTCGCCCACCCCCTTCGGCCCGCCGCGCGGGTTGAGGCCGCGGTAGGCGGCGACGATGCCGGCGATGAAGCCGAAGATCAGGGCCTTGACCTCGCTGACGTAGAGGTCGGGCAGCTGCGCGAGGGCGGAGAAGCTGGAGAGGTACGCACCCGGGGTGCCGTGCTGCATGATCACGTTGAAGAAGTAGCCGCCGAGGGTGCCGACGACGGACACCAGGCCGTTGAGCAGGACCGCGACGAGCATGGTGGCGAGCACGCGCGGGACGACCAGGCGCTGCACGGGCGAGACGCCCATGACCTCCATGGCGTCCAGCTCCTCGCGGATCTTGCGGGAGCCGAGGTCGGCGCAGATCGCGGACCCGGCGGCCCCGGAGACCAGCAGCGCCACGATGATCGGGCTGGCCTGCTGGATGACGGCGAGAACGCTGGCGCCGCCGGTGAAGGACTGGGCGCCGAGCTGCTGGGTGAGCGAGCCGACCTGGAGGGCGATGACCGCGCCGAACGGGATGGACACGAGGGCGGCGGGCAGGATGGTCACGCTGGCGACGAACCAGAACTGCTCGATGAACTCCCGCACCTGGAAAGGCCGTCGGAAGGTCTCCCGGGTCACGGTCCCGGCCAGCGCGAACAGCCGCCCGGTCTCGCGCAGCGGCGCGGCGAGCCTGCTGGGGCGCGGGGCCTCGGGCGCCTTCGCGGGCTCAGGGGCGCGGTCCACCGGCTCCGGTTCGCCGGGGGGCCGTACGGGCATGGGGGCGGTCACCGGCGTCCACCGCCCACGGCGGGGCTGTAGCTGTTGAGGATCGCGGTGCGGGCGGCCTCCGGCAGCTCGCCGAGCATCGACATGACGCGCTCCCGGCGGCGCAGGGCGCCCTGGCGCACCGGCAGGCCGGGCGTGGGCTCCAGCTGCGGGACGACGGTGCGCGGGGCGTTGGCCGAGCTGATGCCCTGGCCGTAGCCGTTCAGCTGCTCGGCGGCGAGGGTGGCGGCGTCCTTCTCCTCGGACATGCCGATGGGCCCCTCGCAGCGGCCGGCGAGGAACTGGTTCACGACGGGCAGGTCGCTGGTGAGCAGCACCTCGCGGGGCCCGAAGGTGACGAGGTTGCGGCAGAACAGCATCCCCATGTTGTCCGGCACGGTGGAGGCGATGTCGAGGTTGTGGGTGACGATGAGCATCGTCGCGTCGATCTGCGCGTTGAGGTCGACGAGGAGCTGGGAGATGTACGCGGTGCGGACCGGGTCGAGGCCGGAGTCCGGTTCGTCGCAGAGGATGATCTGCGGGTCCAGGACGAGGGCCCGGGCGAGGCCGGCCCGCTTGCGCATACCGCCGGATATCTCGCCGGGGAGCTTGTTCTCCGCGCCCAGGAGGCCCACGACGTCGATCCGCTCCATGACGATGCGGCGGATCTCGGATTCCTTCTTGCGGGTGTGCTCCCGGAGCGGGAACGCGATGTTGTCGAAAAGCGACATCGACCCGAAAAGGGCGCCGTCCTGGAACATGAGGCCGAAGAGCTTGCGCGTCTCCATGATGTCCCGCTCGGAGCCGTTCACCATGTCGACGCCATTGACGAGAACGCGACCGCGTTCGGGTTTCAGCAGGCCGATGATGGATTTGAGGAACACCGTCTTTCCCGTCCCGGACGGGCCGAGCATGACACTGACCTCGCCTGCGGGAAGCGTGAGCGACACATCCTGCCAGATGTTCTGCTTGCCGAAAGACTTGGTGAGCCCTTCGACCACTACTTCGATTCCCATCCCACCTCCTGCGTGCGCTCACGAAGTGACAGAAATGCGCTGAGGGGCGCACGTTAAGTTCACCGGCACCGCCAGGACAAGCCCTTGAGCAGCCCATTCGCAAAGATCCGGTCCGCTTGTCATCGGATGACAAATTCCGGTTCCGATCTTGTGAAGTACTGCGCACTGCCGTCCGTCGGTGCAGGCCGGAACCCCGCGGCCCAGAAGGGCCGGACATGCGTCCGGGCTCTCTGCCGACGGGTGAGCAATCTCCGGACGCGCCGGAGGAGTTGCTGACGGAGGCGACGCTACGGGTGAGTAACCTGGGCCGCAATACCAGGTCATCAAGTTTTCGCGCGAGAGTGCAATGGGGTCGCTTCTTTCGCATCGACTGAGCAGAGCGGCCGGAAAAACTGTCGCCGGGTGACAAGTTCCGGGCCCCGCCGGCGGCGCCCGCGCGCCGCACAGCGCATCGAGAAGCACTCGGGACCGGCTCGAATGCACAAGTGGCGGACAGGATTCCGCATATCCGACCGGCCGGAGTCTCGGCGGCGCCCGCGAGGGTCTGCGCACGATGTGACAAGAAGGCCGGATCCCGTACTCACCCCTGACGGAGATGCGCACCCCGTCCATAGATTCTCATACGGCGGGATTGTGTACCGGTGTTTCCCGCCAGTAACCTCACGGCTCGGTGAATGGGATTTCGTATCGGCCCCGTCCGACGCGTCCCGGCACCCGCATTCCGCATTCCGTGCTCAATTCGCTGCGCACATCGGAAACAAGGGGAAGACATGAGAACCTCGAACCGGGTACGTGTGGGGCTGTTGGCCTCCTTCACCGCTCTCGCCGCCGTCGCCTCCATCGGGTCGGCCACGGCCGCCACTCAGCTGAACGGCGACTGGGCTCCCTTCAGCCGCTGCCCGGTGGACGACCCGGCCATGCTGGCGGCGGACGGGGCGACGGACATCGCCATCTGCGTCACCTCGCACTCGGACAGCGGCTCCATCAAGCTGGGCAACACCGTGGTGCCCTTCGGCGCCAGCGACCTCCAGATCGGCGTGGTCAACCACCCCGGCGCCGTCTCGACCGTGGTCTCCCCGAAGGGGGGAGCACTCGTCGCGGACTCCGCGAAGGTGCCGGGCGGTCTGCTCGGCCTGATGTGCCCCAGCAACGTCCCCGTGATCACGGGCATCTGCAACACGCTCACCGACGCCAGCCTGAACCGGGTGACGGCGACCCTCGAGTCGGTCAACACTCCGACCGGCTTCCAGCTCCTGGCGGGCGCGACCACCGGCAAGCCGATCATCACCCTCCCGGTCCGCATCCACCTGCAGAACCCGCTCCTCGGCGACAAGTGCTACATCGGCTCCGCCTCGGACCCGATCCTGCTGAAGCCGCAGAACCTGACCCAGCCGGCCGTCACGAGCGAGAACTTCGCCGGTGACGGAACCCCGGACCCGAACGGCCCGATGAGCCGGCTCAGCCTCCAGGGCGCCACCCAGACCGACACGACGTACGCGGTCCCCGGCACCAACGGCTGCGGTCTGCTCGGCTCGTTGAACTGGGCGGTCAACCTGAAGACGGGTCTGCCGGCGGCCGCGGGCAAGAACAGCGTCACGCTGAACAGCGCGCAGACCGACGTGGCGGCGATGGCCGCCCCGGGTGACATCGCCCCGAACGCGGGCAAGGTCATGTCGCAGTACTGGCACTCGGCGGCGCGGTAGCCGTCCTCGCGTTCCGGAGTACGAAGGGGCCACCTCCCTGGCGGAGGTGGCCCCTTCGGGGTGCGCCGGCCGGACGGCGGGCTAGGACTTGGGCTTCGTGCCGGGCAGTTCCGCCGGAGCGGGCGGGCAGTAGGAGCTCTCGGGAAAAGCGGGGTAACAGGTCGGAGCCTGGTTCATGAAGATCCGGTTACCCGGGCCCGAGATCGCGGCGGTGAACAGCGGGTTCAAGTCTTCGCCGCCCGTGCCGCAGCCGGTGAAGGGCGGGATGGTGACCTCGCCGTCCAGGCGTCCGCCCAGGGCCACGTTCGTATACGCTGACCCGCCGCTCAGCAGGACATCGAACGGCTTCGCCGTCCTGCAATTGTTTCCCACGCCCAACGGCGTGCCGTTGACCTTGACGTCGTGGATGCGCAGGGACTGCTTGAAGTAGACCGTGGAGAACGCGGCGTCGAGGTCGTAACCGATGTTGCCGATGGAGATGGTCATAGGTCCGGTCTCGAAGGACACCTTCGCCGTCACCGGCTGGAAGCCGAAGGTGAGAAAGGTGGAATCGGCGTCCGGGAGTTCGATGTTCGCGAGGTTGTCGATGCGGATGTAGCGTCCGCGGCCCTCCGGATCCTCCCAATCGTCCGCCTCCCGGCTTGATACGCGCTTCGTCGACAGGACGGAGATGAGCGCCGGGTGATCGGGGTCATTGACGACCATGGCCCCGTTCAGCTTCTGCACATTGGCAAGACCCAGCACGTTGGCACACATGAAAGCACCCGGGAGCTCCAGCACATTGACAGGACGGCCCGGCGAGGCTTGTGGTGCGTGGCTCGAGTCCATCTCTCCCACTGGCGGGTCGACCGGGCAGTAGTCGGGGTCCTCGTCTTCCTCAGCGGCCGACGGTTCCACCGCGATGTCCTTGTCCCTCGTCCGGCCGGAGCCACCAACCGGAGTGGGGGACGTCTCGGGGGTGCCCGACGGCTCGACGCCGGTGCCGGTGCCGTCGGTCACACGCGTGATCGCGAGGTGACCGTTCTCGCCCTCCTTCAACCGGCACGTCACCGTGGTCAGAGGGGGCGCGGTCTTCTCGGGTTCCGCCGTGGCGGACCGCAGCTCGATCGTCAGCTCCTTGACGGAGAAGTCGACGTCACCCGCGGACCCCAGCGTCACGTACGGGACCTCCCCGGAGTGGACGAGCGCTACGTCACCGTCGGCGGGAAGGGGGGTGCTCGGCGCGTGCAGCTCCCACGGGGCCTCTGTGGACTCGCCGTTCTGGGCGACTCTCACCTTGAGCGACGCCCGGCTCACGAACGCCTCGGTGCCTTCCGGCAGCAGCCCCGCGAGGTCTGCCCGCGAGAGGGTGACGGTGAGCGTCACGGGCCCCGGTTGTACCGGGCGGCCGACCTCGCCGGTCGCCGGCACGTCCGCCGCAACGCCGACCGCTGCCGTCACGGCGCCCGTGTCGTTGTTCTCGGCCCCACAGGCTGCGGCGAAGCCGACCGGTCCGGTGCTCTCGTCAGCGGCCGAACCTCCGCCGGACAACAGACCGGCGAGCAGGGCGAGACCGGCAACGGAGGCGACCTTCACGGAACGCCCCGCACGGGTCACGGGTATCTGGGTGTGCATGTCGGGGTTGTCCTCCACGGGTGCGATCGGTAGTACAACTGCGGTGGCGCCCGCCCGCGAACGCCGGAATCACTGAGGCCGGGCCGACCGGAGAAACATCGCGGTCGGCCCACGCCGGCGCCTTGAGCTCTACGAGACCCTGATCACTGGTGCTGTGCCGGATGACGCCATGACCATGTGCAACGAGGCGTGGAGCGAGACGACGTCGCCGTTGTTGATGAGCCCAAGGCAGTTCGCACCAGAGGTGAGCAGGCCACCGGCCGTGTCACCGAGGACGAGGTTGCCGGTGTCGTTCTCGTAGTGCCCGTGGAGCGTCCCCTTGAAGTCGGCGGTGCAACCGAACCCCTGCCAGCGTGCCGAGACGTCGCTGACACGTACGTCCACCCACGTCGCATGGGAAGCGTTCTGCCCGAGGAGGTGGATGGCCCACGGAGCAGCGCCCTTCGTCATGACGAACTCGATGCCACCGATCGAGCAGTCGGTGGCGATTGCGTCGATCGCGCCCATCCGGCCTCCGGTCGCAGTGGTTGCCTCGAGCTTCCCAGCGGTCACGTCGAGGGAGGCGCATGCCAGTGCCGCGGCCGGAACATCCAGCCAGGGCTGGACAGCGTGAGCGGTGTACGCCCCTGCGGGCGTCACGCTCCACGAGCCTGTCGTGGCGGCCGAGGGCGACGACACGGCCATCCCGAGGGCAGCAGCAAGGGCAGCGGCCACGACGGTGAACCGTCGTGCGGGGAAGTTCACGAACTCACATCCTCTGGGTCGTGGCGCCGCCTCGGCGACGCCCCCAACGAGAAGGCCGGGCCGGCCGCGAAGAGGCTTCGCGGCCGTCCCGTACCCGTGTACTCCCGGGTCCTTACGGCGTCGTGATCTTCGGCGAGGTGCCCGTCGAGGTCACCTTGACGAGGTACGAGGCCTTGAAGGAGGCCACGTCGCCGTTGTTGATCAGGCCGAGGCAGTTGGCGTTGGACGCCTTCAGCTCCGTGCCCGAGCCGTCGATGACCAGCCTGCCGGTGCTGTTGTCGTAGTACCCGTACGCCTTGCCCTTGAAGTCGGCGGCGCAGCCGAAGCCGCTGATGTGGGCCGAGATACCGGTGACGTTGCCCTTGACCCGGTTGGCGTTGGAGGGGTCCACCCCGGTGACGTTGATCGCCCACGGCGTCGCGGTCATGGAGACGGTGAAGCTGATGCCACCGACCGTGCAGCTGGTGAAGCCGATCGTGCCGATGGTTGCCATGTTGGCCCCCGTGGCGCTGGTCGCGGCGACGTTGCCCGCGGTCACGTTGGAGGAGGCACACGTCAGGGTCGCGGCGGGGACGGTCAGCGTGGGGTTGGCCGCGCTGGCGGTGTACGCGCCGTTCGGGGTCGCCGACCACGAGGCCGTGGCGCCGGCGGACGCCGAGGTGGCGGCCATGCCGAGGGCGGCGCTGGCGGCGGTGGCGATGATTGCGGCTCTACGTGCAAGGGTGTTCACGGAATCCGGTTCCCTTCGAGGGTGTGTGACCTACACCGGGGGGCCACTTCCGGCCGGGTAAGGGGCGCTCCCGGAGTGGGGGGTCACGAGACAGGAATGTGGCAGTCCGACCCGACGGGCTGCTCGACCTCTTGCGTTCGGCGATGACGCTACGGGCGAGTAATGTCGCTCCGCAACACGCTGGGACAAAGAATCTCCACAATCATCGTTCTCTCTCAGAAATTGCTTGCGAGGCGAGTACGGCGCGCGGATTTTTTATCGAGAAGTGAGCAGTTCCCCGGGAGCCGGGACGCCGGCTCCTGCTCACCCGATGACGGAACGGCACCCCGCTCAACCTAACGCCCCACGTCACGGCCCTGACGTACGGCCTCACCCGCCCAACGCGCCGATCGCCCCGCCACACCCTTGACTTCCTCCCGCCGGCCCAGTGGAATTCACCGCGAATAGCGAGGGGGAAATTTCTCGGGGAGCCGGGACCACGCGGCGGAGCCACCGCCGCATTACCGGAATCCTGGCCCCCGCATCAGCGCCGCACGAGTCATCCGCGAGTCGGTCGCGAGTGCGGGGGCCCATCGAAGCGGTGGCTGAAAACAGCCGATACATGGCCCATACATTTCGTCTTGTCCTGCCTGTGTTCAGAGCCACATACGTGGACTATCTTCGGCAGCCGAAGTTGGTACGCACCTGAGAACGGCTGGGAGCGCTCTCCCGTCCGTCACCCCCCATCGGGCGCCGAAGAGCAAGAAGGGGTCAAGGTATGCCGGGAGTCGCGCAACCCTCGGAGCTGGGAGAGCCGCTGGGACCGCTGCCGCAGGAGTTCGCGACGATCGTGCGGCCCGAACTGCCCAGCCTCATCAAGGAGATCGGCCTTGAGGTCACCCGCGCCTACCCCGAGTACGCGCGACTCCTCGACGGCCCGTACGGCCAGGGCATCCGGGTCGGCGTCGAGCAGAGCATCTCCGTGTTCGTGGACCAGGTGGCCGAGCCGTCCGCCCCCTCCGCGCTGCGCGACGAGATGTGCCGCAGGTTCGGCCGGTTCGAGGCGTACGAGGGACGCAGCCTGGACCAGTTGCAGGGGGCGTACCGGCTGGGCGCCCGGGTGGCCCTCCGCCGCGCGAAGAAGATCGGCAGGCGCTACAACCTCTCCCCCACCATGATGCTGACGTTCGCGGACGCACTGTTCAGTTACGTGGACGAGCTGGAAGCCCTGTCGCGCGAGGGGTACTTGGAGGTGCGGTCCGCCTCCGACGACCACACGGACACCCTGCGGCGCAGGCTGCTCCACCTGATCCTCGCCGGGCGGCCGGTGCCGCGCGTGGCCATCGCGGAGCTGTGCGAGCAGACCGGCTGGACGCTGCCGGACGAGGTGACCCTGGTGGCCGTCCGCCCGTCCCCCGATCTGGACCGGCTGGCGATGGACCGCGACGTACTGGTCGACTTCACGGACCCGCAGCCGCACTTACTGATCCCGGGCCCCTTCGACGACATGCGAAGACGCATGCTGGAGCACGCGCTCCCGGGGGTCCGCGCCGCCATCGGCCTCACCGTCCCCGCATCCCTGGCGTCGGACTCCGTCCGGTGGGCCCGGCGGGTGCTGGAACTCGTGGACGCCGGCGTCATCGACGACGCGCCCGCCATCCTCTGCGAGGACCACCTCATCACCCTGTGGCTGCTCTCCGATCCGGTCCTCCTCGACCAGCTCGCGCGCCGCGAACTCGCCCCGATGGCCAACATCAGCGCCAACCGGCGCGAACGGCTCATCGAAACCCTCAGGATCTGGCTCGACACCCGGGGCACGGCGGCCCAGATGGGCGAGCTGCTCGACGTACACCCCCAGACCGTCCGCTACCGGATGCGCAATCTGGAATCGATCTTCGGCGATCAACTGGTCGATCCGGAGGCGCGGTTCTCCACGGAGACCGTGCTCCGCGCCATGCAGCTGCGGGCCCGCAGCAACGACACACCCATCTGAACAGCGCGCGACGCACCTTCGGCCCGACGAGCACCTCACGCGAAGTCAACCTACTTGCTGGTAAGGGGAAATAGCCGGTCATTCCCAAACGGTTGCCGCACGGAGACGTACTCAACGAGAAACCAGGAACTGCGTCTCGTTATATGGAGTGGCGTCGGTCCGCCCACACGGCGGTCCGACGCCCGACCTCCTGGCCACCATCGAGAGGGAACCCCCCATGACCGCCTCGCACCTCCTCGTCCCCGTCCCCATCCCGGACCGCATCGCCGCGCTCATCGGCGCCTGCACCCCCGCGCACATCCTCCAGGCCGAGTTCGACGCCGACTGCGCCGCGCGGGAGGTCCGCAGGTTCCGGGGGCCCCGGCTCGGCATCGAGGACCAGGCCGACCGCGAGCAGGCCCTGTCGGAGCTGGCCCGCGCCAACAAGGTGCTCGCCGCCCACCATCCCCGGCTGGTAGTGCGCCCCGGTTCCGCCTGGTGACCGCGCGGGACGACCCGCTCCGGCACCTTGCGAAGAGACCGCCGCACCCTTACCTTACTCAAAAGTAAGTTTACTCCAGAGTAAGGAACTGGCGTGGCCGACAACAGCAGCGGCAATGTCACCGACGAACTGGCCGCCCTCGACTTCGCGGCCGTCTCCCCGGAGGAGTTCGCGCGGATCGTGAAGGGCCTGTCCGCCAAGCAGCTCGGCGAGGTCATGCACGGCGAACTGCGCACCCGGGTGCTCGGCGAGGTCTTCGGCCGGATGAAGCAGCAGTTCCGCCCGGAGGCGGCCGGGGCGCTCACGGCGCTGATCCGCTGGAAGATCACCGGTGACACGGAGGTGGTCTACGAGACCTCGATCGCGGACGGCACCTGCGCCGTCAGCGAGGGCCGCTCGGAGGCGGAGCCGCGTACGACGCTGATCATGGCGGACGCGGAGTTCCTGAAGCTGGTCTCCGGCAACGGCAACCCCATCACCATGTTCATGATGCGCAAGCTGAAGGTGGCCGGTGACGTCGGCCTGGCCTCGGGCCTCACGCGCTACTTCGACATCCCGAAGGCGTGAGCCGATGAGCTACTTCTCCCTCGCGCTCACCGAGGAGCATCAGGACCTGCGCAACTGGGTGCACGGCTTCGCCGCCCAGGTGGTGCGCCCGGCGGCGGCCGAGTGGGACGCCCGCGAGGAGACGCCCTGGCCGGTGATCCAGGAGGCCGCCCGGATCGGTCTCTACGGGTTCGAGTCGCTGGCCGACATGTACGGCGACCCGTCGGGGCTCTCCCTCCAGATAGCCAACGAGGAGCTGTTCTGGGGTGACGCCGGCATCGGCATGGCCCTGTTCGGCACCTCGCTCGCGGTCGCCGGGATCTTCGCCTCCGGCACCCCGGACCAGCTCGCCGAGTGGGTGCCCCAGTGCTACGGCGACGAGGACGACCCGAAGGTCGCGGCGTTCTGCGTGTCCGAACCGCAGGCCGGCTCCGACGTCTCCGCGATGACCACGAAGGCCCGGTACGACGAGGCGAAGGACGAGTGGGTGATCTCCGGCCAGAAGGCATGGATCACCAACGGGGGCATCGCGGAGGTCCACGTCGTCGTCGCCTCGGTCGACCCGGCGCTCGGGGCGCGCGGGCAGGCCGCGTTCATCGTGCCGCCCGGCACGAAGGGCCTGGCCGCGAGCCGCACCATCAAGAAGCTCGGCCTGCGCGCCTCGCACACGGCGGACGTCTTCCTGGACGACGTACGGGTGCCGGGGCACTGCCTGCTCGGCGGCAAGGAGAAGCTGGACGCCCGCCTCGCCCGCGCCCGCGAGGGCTCCACCGCCAAGGGGCAGGCCGCGATGGCCACCTTCGAGGTCAGCCGCCCCACGGTCGGCGCCCAGGCGCTGGGCATCGCGCGCGCGGCGTACGAATACGCGCTGGAGTACGCGGGCGACCGCGAGGCGTTCGGGCGGCCGATCATCGAGAACCAGTCGATCGCATTCGCACTGGCCGACATCCGTACCGAGATCGAGGCCGTACGGCTGCTGATCTGGCAGGCCGCATGGATGGCCCGCAACGACCGCACCTTCGACGCCGGACAGGGCTCCATGTCCAAGCTCCGCGCCGGTGAACTCGCAGTGGCCGCCACGGAGAAGGCCGTCCAGATCCTCGGCGGCGCCGGCTACAGCCGGGAGCACCCGGTGGAGCGGATGTACCGGGACGCCAAGATCTACACGATCTTCGAGGGGACCAGCGAGATCCAGCGCCTGGTCATCGCACGGGCGATCTCCGGGCGCCACATCCGCTGAGCGCGGGGGCGGCGGGCGGGTGCGGAACCGGGCCAGCGAGGATGAGCGGGTCCGCACGCCGCCGCACCCGGGGGAAACGCCATGCCCGCCGTCCCGCGCCCGTCCCTCCTCTTCGTCACCGACCTCGCCTACGAGGCGCGCGGCCGGCGCTACTGCGACGAGGACATCCGCCTGACGGCGCGTCTCCGCGAGGACTTCGACCTCGCGCTCTGCCACCCGCGCGACGCCGCCGCCCTGCTGGACGGATTCGACGCCGTCGTCGTACGCAACAGCGGCCCGGTCCTGCATTACCAGGAGGCGTACGACACCTTCCGGGCGCGGGCCTCGGAACTGGGCACCCCGGTCTACAACCCACTGACCGGCCGCGGTGACATGGCGGGCAAGCAGTACCTCGTGGACCTGAGCCGGGCCGGATACCCGGTCATCCCCACCGTGGACCGGGCGGCCGACCTCGGGCTGCTGCCGCACGCCGACGGCTACGCCGTCAAGCCGAAGCTGGGCGCGGACTCGGTGGGCCTGCGCTTCGTGACGACGCCCGAGCTCGATCCGGACGCCGACGGAACCCTGCTCGTCCAGCCCCGGATCGACTTCCGCTACGAGGTGTCCTTCTATTACGTCGACCACGACTTCCAGTACGCGCTGCATGCCCCGGACCCGGAGCGGCGGTGGGTCCTCGATCCGTACGAGCCGAGCGCGGCGGATCTGGCGTTCGCCCGGTCGTTCGTGGAGTGGAACACGCTGGACCACGGCATCCAGCGGGTGGACGCCTGCCGGACGGCGGACGGCGGCCTGCTCCTCGTGGAACTGGAAGACCTCAACCCGTATCTCTCGCTGGACCGGGTAGCCGCCCACGTCCGGGAGGCATTCGCCTCCCGCATGACGGCCTCGCTGCGGGATCTGCTCGCCTGACACGTCCGGACGTGCCCCGCATGCGGGTGACACCGAGCGATGTGAGGGTGCAAAGGTGACCACTGCCAGCGAGACCGCCCCCGCCGCGCAGAGTGCCGCCGCGCCGCCCGTGCTCGATCCGCGCCGCCGCAACATCGTCTTCGCCACGATCGTGCTGGGCATCCTGCTGGCCGCCCTGGACCAGACGATCGTGGGTACCGCGCTGCCGACGATCGTCTCGGACCTGGGGGGCGCCGCTCACATGTCGTGGGTGGTCACCGCCTATCTCCTCGCGGAGACGGTGGCGACGGTGCTGGTCGGCAAGTTCGGCGACCTGTTCGGGCGGAAGATCGTCTTCCAGTTGTCCGCCGTCATCTTCATCACCGGTTCGTTCCTCTGCGGGCTCGCGACGAACATGACGCTGCTGATCGTGTGGCGCGGCCTCCAGGGCATCGGCGCCGGCGGCCTGATGGTCACCTCGATGGCGCTCATCGCCGATGTCATCCCGTTGCGCGACCGGGGAAAGTACCAGGGCGCGATCGGGGCCGTCTTCGGCGTGTCGACGGTGATCGGACCGCTGCTCGGCGGGCTGTTCACCGACCATCTGACCTGGCGCTGGGCGTTCTACGTCAATGTGCCGATCGCGATCGCGGTGGTCATCGCGGCCGCCCGTACGATCCCGTCCGTGAAGGCGGCCGGGCGGCCGGTCATCGACTACCTGGGCATCGCGATGGTCACGGTCGGGGCCAGTGCCCTGATCCTGGCCACCAGCTGGGGCGGCAACGAGTACGCCTGGGGCTCCGGCGTCATCATCGGCCTGTTCGTCCTCGGGATCGTGGCGCTCGCGCTGTTCTGCCTCGTCGAGTTCCGGGCGAAGGAGCCGATGCTGCCGATGCGGCTCTTCGGCAACCCGGTCTTCACGGTCTGCTCGATCCTCAGCTTCATCGTCGGGTTCGCGATGCTCGGCGCGATGATCTTCCTGCCGACCTACCTCCAGTACGTGGACGGCGACTCGGCGACCCTGTCGGGCGTGCGGACGCTGCCGATGGTCGTCGGCCTGCTCGCCGCGTCCATCTTCAGCGGCAACGTGGTCAGCAAGACCGGCCGTTACCGGATCTTCCCGATCATCGGCTCGCTGGTCATGGCGGCCGGCCTGTTCCTGCTCTCCCGGATGGGCCCGGACAGCGGGGTCTGGCTGGAGTCGCTGTACATGCTGGTGCTCGGCATCGGCATCGGGCTCTCCATGCAGGTCCTCACGATCGCCGTGCAGAACACCGTGGACTACGCGGACCTGGGCACGGCGACCTCGGGCGTCACCTTCTTCCGTACGCTCGGCAGCTCCTTCGGCACCGCCGTCTTCGGGACGATCTACGCGAACGCCCTCGGCCCGCACCTCAGGGACGGGATCACCGAGGCGGCGCGGGCGGGCGGCGATCCCGCCGTGCTGGCGAAGGCGTCCCAGAGCCCGGAGGGACTGCACGCCCTGCCCGCCGCACAGTCGGAGCCGCTGGCCCAGGCATACGCGGACACCCTGCACACGGTGTTCCTGTGGACGGTGCCCGTGGCACTGCTCGGGTTCGTCGTCGCGCTGTTCCTCAAGCAGGTGAAGCTGCGCGACACCGTACGGGCGGGCTCGACGGACATGGGTGAGGGCTTCGCCTCGCCGAACACCCAGGACTCGGCCCGGCTGCTCGAATTCTCGGTGGCCAAGGTGCTGCGGCGGGTGGGGCCGGAGACGGCGCGGCGGATCGTCGCGGAATCGGACACCCGGCTCGACATGGCGGGTGCCTGGGCGGTGATGCAGGTCGAGCTGTTCACGCGGATGGTCGGCCACGCGGGGCTCCGGCTGATCGCGGCCCGGCACCGGATTCCGCCGGAGGTCCTGGTGCCGGTCTTCGACCGCATGATCGAGGAGGGCTTCCTCACCGGCGACGGCCACCTGTTCCAGCACACCGCGGCCGGCGCCCGCGAGGCGCGGACCATCACGGACGCCTGGGCCCACTGGCTCAACGGCCGGCTGGGCGAGGACGGCGGTCGCCCGGACGACGCCCGGCTGCGCGCCGCGGTCGACGTGATCGCGAAGCGGCTGCTCGCGGAGGACCTGACGCAGGAGCTGGCGCCGGTCGCCCCGGCGGGCGCGCCGGTCTGAGGCCCCGCCTCAGACCGCGAAGACGGCGGTCTCGTAGACCCAGGCGCCCTCGTACCGAACGAAGCGGCTCTTCTCGTGCAGGGAATCGGCGCGCCCGCCCACCGTGCAGTGGGCGCGGAAGGTGACGGTCCCGGTGGTGTGGAAGGCGCTGCCCTCCGTGGTCTCCAGGATCTCCAGGCCCTGCCAGCGCTGCCCGGGGTCGAGGTCGAGTACGTCGGGGCGGTGGTCCGGGTGCCAGGTGCGCAGCAGATACGCCGCGTCCCGGACGACGAAGGCGGCGTACCGCGACCGCATCAGCGCCTCGCAGGTGGCGGCGGGGGCCCCCGCGTGCAGCCGGCCGCAGCACTCGGCGTAGGCGGCGGGCAGCCCGCAGGGACACGGCGAAGCCGCGCTGATCTCGGGAGCGGGGGCGGTGCGAGGGCTCGCGGCGGACGTGCGCCGGGAGCGGGAGGTGCGTCGGGACATGGGTCCATTGTGGCGTGCGCGGACGTGCGGCCCCGACGTGCGGCTCAGGTCAGCAGGAAGTCGGCCTGGCCGGCCTTGGCGCCCTGGATGAAGGCGGCGATCTCGTGGGGGGTGTAGATGAGGGCCGGACCGTCGGGGTCCGCGGACTGGCGCATGGCGATTCTCCCGTCGGCCAGTTTCATGGCCTCGACGCAGGTACCGCCGTTGCCGCCGCTCCATGGCTTGTACCAGCCTTCGGAGCCGAGGTCAGCGGCCGGCATGCCGTTGTATATGGGTGTCATCACAGCTCCTTGCGGAAGTCCCGGAGGAGTTCCTTCGTGCGTTGTGCCGTCGCGGCCTGGGCCGCCATGCGGTCCATGACCTCGAGATAGGAGGCCACCTCCGGGCGCGCGTCGAAGTAGACGGCCCCGGTCAGATACTCGCTGTAGACCATGTCGGGCAGTTCGGGCACGGCGAAGCGGAACAGCACGAACGGCCCGTACGTCCCCGGGTGGTGGCCGGTGGAGAACTCCGCGATCTGCAACGTCACATTGGGCATCGACGTCGCTTCGAGGAGCTTGTCCACCTGCGCGCGCATGATGTCGGCGTTGCCGACCGGGCGGCGCAGGACGGTCTCGTCCATCACCACCCACAGACGCGGGGCGTCCGGCTTGGTCAGCAGGGCCTGCCGCTCCATCCGCAGCGCCACATGGCGCTCGATGTCCTCGGTCCTGACCTGGCCCACGGCCCCGGTGCGCATCACGGTGCGCGCGTAGTCCTCGGTCTGCAGGAGTCCGGACACGAAGTGGGGCTCGTAGACACGCAGCAGGCTCGCGGCGCCCTCCAGGCTGACGTACATGGAGAACCAGTCCGGCAGGACGTCGTGGAACCGCTGCCACCAGCCGGGCCTGTTGGCCTCCTCCGCGAGCTCCACGAAGGCGTCCGTCTCCGCCTCCGAGATCCCGTACGCCCGCAGCAGCAGCTGCACATAGGGGATCTTGAGGGCGACCTCGGCGGTTTCCATCCTGCGTACGGTCGCCGGGGCGACGTGCAGCACCTTGGCGGCCTGGTCCCGGCCCATGCCGGCACGCTCCCGCAGATCCTGCAGCCGCTTGCCGAGAACGACCTGGCCCACGGTCGGGGCGGACCGCGGTTCGCTCACTTCAGACCTCCCCCTGCGCTGTATGCGTGCAGTGTGCCATGCGGTCGCCGCCATGGACACATCCACTCTGGAAATTTCAGAGTGCCCCTTGCCAAGTGTTCACGACAGGGGGAGAGTTGGGGAACGAAACCAGTTGACCTGTCGCGCCCGCGGCCTTTTCGAAGATCGCGAAGCGTGACGCAGCCCCCACTGTGAGGATTCGGTCGTGGCACCTGGCAGTGCGCTCATCCCCCGGCTCGTGGAGACCGGCCCGGGGACCGAAGCGCTCCGATACTGCTTCGCGCTGCGCGCGCATCCCGAATCGGTCGCCGTCGCCCGGCGCCTGACGAAGGCCCGGCTCGGCGATTGGCGAACGGGCGGGGACACCCTCGACGCCGCGGTCCTGATCGTCTCCGAACTGGTCACCAACGCGGTGGTGCACACCGGCAGCGCACGGGTGCTGTGCGAACTGCGGTGCCTCGGCGGCCGGCTGCGCCTCTCCGTGCAGGACCAGGGGCACCAGCCGGACGGGCCACGCCTCGGCGGAGGCGCCGACGACGAGCACGGACGCGGCCTGCTGCTCGTCGACTCACTGGCCCGCGCCTGGGGCTCGCGCGACGCCGGGGACGGCTCGGGCCGCATCGTCTGGGCAGAACTGCCGCACGGCTCGGAGCACACATGCTGAAGAACGCCATGAACCACTTCCTCGCACACCGCCGTTCCCGCGAGCCCGTCGGCTCCCCCGGCCGGGTCCAGCTGCCGCTGCCCACGACCCTCTCGGCGAGTCTCGGCTGCGACGCGGTCGGGGTACCCGCGCGCCACGGTTTCCGCCTGATGTCCCATCTGCCGCGTACCGGCTGCGTCTTCGCGGACGCCGAGCGCTGGTGGTGGATCGTCCCGGCCGGTTCCGACCTCGACCTCGACTGGCCCGAGCAGGTGTCGTACGCGCGCGGTGCGTGCGTGCCCGCGGTACGGCCCCGGCTCATCCATCAGCCCGACAGCCGCACGCCCTACACCCCGCCCATCCCGCTGTTCCTGATGGTCTGCCAGGTGACGGGCGTGACACCGTCGTGGACCCAGGCGTACGGCCCCCCGGCCGTCTCCGCCCCCTGATCCGGCCGCGCCCCCGGCCTCTCCCCGCCTCGGCCACCCTGCGTTGTCAGTGGTCGGTTCTACTGTGGAACCACTGATCGAAACCCGTGGAATACGGGGTCAACGGGTGTGAAGGGGGCGGGCCTGTGCGTTCTGTGGAGCCTTTCGAGGGCGGTGCGTCGCAGTTCGAGAAGACCGGGACGGACGAGGACACGTTCGTCTTTCCTGACAGCTGGCGGCGCCTGGTCCATCCCCGGCGCGGGGGCATCGCGACGAAGCCGGCCCGGGCGGACAGCAAGCTGGTCGACGCGGTCGCGGAGCGGACGGCCGAGGAGCACGCCTGGATCCAGGAGTACCTGGACGCGCCGCGCAGCGACGCCGCCCTGGTCGCCGAGGTCCGGCGGCATCTCGGCGGGGAGCCCTCCCCCGCGGGCGCGGCTGCGGTGGCGCGCATGGTGGGGGTGTACGACCCACCGGCGAACGCGTGGGCGGACAGCTGGACGCGGCTGCACGGGCTGCCGTTCGCGGCCCGCGCCGCGGTCGAGCTGTTCATGGTCAGGGTGCACTACACGCAGAGCGGGATGCACCGTTCCGACGCCTGGCTGGAAGCGGCGCCCACGGCACAGGAAACCCTGTCCGGGCACTACAGCCGGATCGCCGCCGACCGGGTGCGGGCCCTGCTCGCCGTCGCGGACGACGGGACCTACCGGGCCACCGTCGAGGCGCTGTCCGCCTGCCGCACCGACGCCCACCGGAAGATCGTCACGGCCTACCTGGCACCGAGCGAGTCCGACTGGGTCGCGGAGCTCCGCGCCGTCCCCGGGACGGCCGGAGAGCTCGACCCCGGGCTCCTCTCCCTGGTCTTCTGCACGCTCGACTCGCCGGAACAGGCGGCGCTCTACCGCCACACGCGCGGATTCGTCCGGACTCCGGCCGTGATCGCCACAGCCGCCGAGGGCATCGGCACGGCGATCGTGCCCATGCTCACGAAGGAGCTGCAGCGGGGACACTTCTACGCGGACGGGATGAAGAAGCTCGCCGAGGCGCTCGTGGAGTTCCCCACCGACGACGCCTTCGGGGCCCTCCTCGCGCACTCGGACGACAAGCAGGTCCGCCCGGCCCTCCTGGAGGCGATGGACCGCTATCCGGCCCGTGCGTTGCGGCTGCTCGCCGCGGACGCCCGGGACCGGGCCGAGTTCGCGGCCTCCCCGTCGGCCCTGCTGCGCACGCACCTCGCCCACCACCGCACCCTCGCGGAGCAGATGCTGCCGACGCTGGACGACGACCTCGCGGCCGTCGTGGAGCCCCTGCTGCATCCGGCCGGCCGCGTCGCGGACGCGCCCGCCGACGTCCTTCCGGCCGTGCTCACCGCACCGCCGTGGACCCGGCAGCGGACCGCGGCCCGGCCCAGGACCGTCACCGGCCTCACGGCGGACACGGGGAAGGCCGCGCTCTGGCAGGCCGGTGAGCGGGAGGAGTGGGCGGCCACCAGCAGCTGGTACACCCGGCGCGAGGCGGTGCAGGACTGGGACCAGACGCTCGACTCGCTGCGCTACGGGCTCGGCTCGTCGGACCTGCGCCCCGCCTGGGTCTACGTCCACGGGCCGAAGGAGCGGGTCGCGCCCCTGCTCGAGACCTGGGACCCGACCGATGTGTGGGAGGCCGCGGACACGCTGAAGCCGGTCGCCGCCCGCTTCGGCCTCGGGGCCCTGCCCCTGCTCCTCCGCGTCGTGTCGCGCCGGCCCGGCTCACTCGCCCCGCTGCTGATGCCGTACGTGGACGCGCGGGTCGCCCGGCTCATGGCCGACTGGGCGGTGCGCCTCAAGTCCACGGCAGCCGTCGCCCATGCGTGGTTCGAGCGGCACGGCGTGCGGGCCGCGCCGCTGCTCGTGCCGGACGCGCTCGGCAAGGCCGGGGCCGCCCGGCGCGCCGCCGAGCAGGCGCTGCTGCTGATCGCCGGGCTGCACGGCGACGCGGTGGTGCGCGAGGCCGCCGAGGGGTACGGCGAGAAGGCGGCGGACGCGGTGGCCGGGCTGCTGGCCGCCGATCCGTTGGAGCGGGCGCTGCCCGCCGTCATGCCGGAGCTGCCGCAGTGGGCGGCCCCCGTGCTGCTGCCGCAGATCGCGGTCGCGTCGGGCGGGGCGCTGCCGGAGGAGTCCGTCCGCTATCTGCTGACCATGCTCGCCCTGTCCAAGCCGGGCGAGCCGTATCCGGGGCTCGCCGACGCGCTCGGGATCGTGGACGCGGCCTCGGCGGCGGAGTTCGCCTGGGCGCTCTTCGAGCAGTGGCGTGCCGCGCTGCTGCCCGCCAAGGAGGCGTGGGCGCTGCACGCGCTGGGTCTGCTGGGCGACGACGGGACGGTGCACCGGCTGACCCCGGTGATCCGCGCCTGGCCCGGTGAGAACGCCCATCACCGGGCGGTGGAGGGGCTGGACGCACTGGCGGCGATCGGCAGCGACGTGGCACTGCTGCAGCTGCACGGCATCGCGCAGCGCGTGAAGTTCAAGGCCCTGAAGGTGCGGGCCACGGAGAAGATCGCCGAGGTCGCGGCGGGGCTCGGCCTGACGGGCGAACAGCTTTCGGACCGGCTGGTCCCCGACCTCGGTCTCGACGCGGACGGCCGCACGGTCGTGGACTACGGCGGCCGGACGTTCACCGTGGGCTTCGACGAGCAGTTGCGGCCCTATGTCCAGGACGGCGACGGCAAGCTCCGCAAGGACCTGCCGAAGCCGGGGGCGAAGGACGATCCTGAGCTGGCTCCGGCCGAGCGCAAGCGCTTCCTGGCCCTGAAGAAGGAGGTGCGGGCGATCGCCTCCGACCAGGTGCGCCGGCTGGAGGCCGCCATGCTGGCGGACCGCTCGTGGACGGCGCGGGAGTTCACCGAGCTGTTCGTGGGCCACCCGCTGGTGTGGCACCTGGTGCGCCGGCTGGTGTGGGTGAGCGACGCGGACGGGGTGCGCACGGCGTTCCGGGTGGCGGAGGACCGCGCCTTCGCCGGCGCCGGGGGCGGCGCGTTCGCCCTGCCCGAGGGTGCGGCCGTGCGGCTGCCCCACCCGTTGCGGCTGGGCGAAGAGGCGGTGGCCGCCTGGTCGGAGGTGTTCGCGGACCAGGGGATCGTGCAGCCGTTCCCGCAGCTCGGGCGCCCGGTGTACGCCCTGACCGAGGAGGAGGCCGCCGGCCACCGCCTGGGGCGCTTCGAGGGGATCAAGGTGCCCACGGGCAAGGTCCTCGGCCTGGAGCGGTACGGCTGGCAACGCGGGAACCCGGAGGACAACGGCGTGGAGCGCTGGATCTCCAAGCGGCTGGGTGACGGCTGCCACCTGGTGATCGCCCTGGACGGGGGCATCGCGGTCGGCGCGGTCGACGCCTACCCGGAGCAGACCCTGGAGACCGTCTGGCTCGACGTCGAACCGTCCGACTACTGGCACCGCCGCCCCCACGACCTGTGGTTCGACGGCCTGGACGCGGTGACCGCCTCCGAGCTGCTGGCCGACCTGACCGCACTCACCGAGGACGCGGTGTCATGACCGTACGGCACCCAGATACGCCAGCCCCGGATGCGCCTTCACATAGCCGTCCACCAGGCGATGGGCCACGGAGACCGAGTCGACCAGGGGGTGCAGGGCGAAGGCCCTGACCGCGTCCGCGCGCGATCCGCTCGCCGCGGCGTCCAGGACCGCGCGCTCGACGGCCTTCACCGAGGTGACCAGGCCGACCGCGTGATACGGCAGGGGCTCGACGGAGACGGGGCGGGCGCCGTTGGCGTCGACCAGGCAGGGGACCTCGATCACGGCGTCCGCGTCCAGGACCGAAAGGGTGGACCTGTTGCGGACGTTGAGGATCAGGGTGGTCCGCTCGTCGCGGGCGATCGCCCGCATGAGGGCGAGGGCGACCTGCTCGTAGCCGCCGGATTCCAGGTCGCCCTCCTCGCGCTCCCCGGCCCCGGCGACGTCCCGGTTCTCCGACATGTAGGTCGCCTCCCGCTCCGCGCGGGTGCGGTCCCAGGTGGCCAGGGCGGGGGTCGCCGGGTCCTTCATGCGGCCGTAGAAGCCCTCCTGCTGCTCGCGGAGGAAGGCGCCCCGGGTCTGCGCGGCCTCCTGGTAGGCGCGGACGGCCTCCCGGTTGAAGTAGTAGTAGTGCAGGTACTCGTTGGGGATCGCGCCCAGCGAGCGCAGCCAGTCGGCGCCGAACAGCCGGCCCTCCTCGAAGGAGCCCAGCAGCCCGGGGTCGGCCAGCAGGCGCGGGAGTTCGTCGCGGCCGTCGACGTACAGCCCGCGCACCCAGCCGAGGTGGTTGAGGCCGACGTAGTCGACCCGGGCCAGGTCCGGGTCGGCGCCGAGGACGCGGGCGACGCGGCGGCCGAGGCCCACCGGCGAGTCGCAGATACCGATGACGCGGTCGCCGAGGTGCCGGGACATCGCCTCGGTCACGAGCCCGGCCGGGTTGGTGAAGTTGATGACCCAGGCGTCCGGGGCGAGCCGGGCGATGCGCCGCGCCAGGTCGACGGCGACCGGTACGGTGCGCAGCCCGTACGCGATGCCGCCCGCGCCGACCGTCTCCTGGCCGAGGACGCCCTCGTCGAGCGCGACGCGTTCATCGGCGGCCCGGCCCGCGAGGCCGCCGACCCGGATCGCCGAGAAGACGAAGTCGGCGCCGCGCAGGGCCTCGTCCAGGTCGGTCGTGGCGCGGACGGCGGGCGCGTCCGGGACGGATCCGGCCTGCTCGGCGAGGACCCGGGCCACCGCGGTGAGCCGGTCGCGGTCCGTGTCGTAGAGGGTGACGGCCGTGACCCGGCCCTCGGCGTGGTCGGCGAGCAGCGCCCCGTACACCAGTGGAACCCGGAATCCGCCGCCGCCCAGAATTGTCAGCTTCACGCTTCCGCATGGTACGTGGCACCCACGGGGCGTCCGGCGGATCTCCGGGCCCGCGGGACCCGTCGCGGGGCGGCCCGGTGGCAGGGGCGTCGTCATCCGCCCGCCCGCCACCGGGCCGCCCTGTCGTCGCGCGGACCTCAGTCGCCGCTCCACCAGCGGGTCACGACGCGCCAGAGCCGGGCGGGTCCGCCGGGCTTGCGCTGGCGCGGGACCCGGCCGGACAGCGCCTCCGCCGATCCGTCGACCGTCGCGGTCGCCCCGGCCGGGGCGGCGGACGACGGCGCGTGGGCCCCGTCCAGGGGGGCGCGGACGGGGGTCGGGGCGGTGTGGCGTACGGCGGACTGGACCTCCCAGTCCTGGCGGGCCGCGTTGGGCCGGCCCATGGACGGCGGCTCCCGGTCGTCCTGCGGGGAGCGGGGGGCGAATTCGGCGGGGAGTTCGACCAGATGACGGCTCATGAAGTTGCCGACCCAGCGCAGCTCGTGCTCGTCCACCGCGAGTTCGAGGTCGGGCAGCCGCATCAGGAGGGCGTCCACGCCGACGTCCGCGATGGCGCGGCCGATGTCCTGTCCGGGGCACTCGTGGGGCCCGCCGCTGAACGCCAGGTGGGAGCGGTTGCCCTCCATGTTGGCGGCCAGGTCGGGGCGGACCACGGGGTCGGTGTTGGCCGGCGCGATGCCGACGATCAGGGCGTCGCCGGCCTTGATGTGCTTCCCGCCCAGTTCGGTGTCGCCGACGGCCCAGCGGCCGAAGACGGCGGTGAACGGCGGCTCGTCCCACAGGGTCTGCTCGACCGCCTCGGGGACGGTCATGTGGCCGCCGCTGAGCCGGGCCCGGAAGCGCGGGTCGGTGAGGACCATGCGCAGGACGTTGGCGATCAGGTTGGCGGTGGCCTCGTAGGACGCGATCAGGATGAGCCGCAGATGCTCGGCGACCTCCTGGTCGTTCATGTCCGCGGGGTGCTCGACCAGCCAGGTCGCGAAGTCGTCGGCCGGTTCGCGGCGGCGGCGCTCGACCAGGCGGGTGAGCGCTCCGACCACGTAGGCGTTGCTCTGGACGGCGGTCGCGGTGCCCTTGATCATGTCGCGGGCCGCCTCGACCATGCGGTCGTTGTACTCCTCCGGCATGCCGAGGATGGCGCACATGACCATCATGGGCAGCCGTTCGGCGAACTCGGCGACCAGGTCGGTGCGGCCCTGCCTGCAGAAGCCGTTGACCAGCCGGTTGCTGTACCGGTTGACGTGGCGCCGCACGCCGCGCGTGTCGATGCGGGCCATGGAGTCGGTGACCGCGCCGCGCTGGCGTTCGTGGGTGGCGCCGTCGGCGAAGACGCAGATCGGCTGCCAGGTGAAGATCGGTGCCAGCGGGTGGTCGGGGGCGACGCTGCCGTCCTGCAGGGCCCGCCAGCGGCGCGAGTCGCGGGAGAACTGCGAGGGCGTACGGGTCATGTGCAGGTTCTCGCTGTGGCCGAGGACCAGCCAGGCGGGCACGTCGCCGTGCAGGAGAACGGGGGCCACCGTGCCGTGTTCGGCGCGCAGCTTCTCGTACAGGCCGAGCGGGTCCTGTTCGGCCTCGGGGCCGTAGAGCCGGCGCAGACCGCCGGGGCCGATGCCCAGGCCGTGGGCCGGGCACTCGGGGGGCGGGACCTGGCCGTGCTCGTAGGGGAAGGGGGTTGTCACGATCGCTCCAGGGGTCGGGCCTCGGGGGCCGGACGGTCGGGGGCGCGGTGGGGGACGCGCGGAACGGGTTCGGGAAGGGTGCGCGGGAGGGGTCAGCCGAGCGGGCGGGCGACGCTGTGCAGATAGCGCATCAGGGTCATCAGCACATCGCGGCTGGAGCCGCGCAGCCGGGCGTCGCAGTCGATTATCGGGACCTCCTCCGAGAGGTCCAGGGCACCGCGCAGCGCCTCGACGGGGTACTTCGGGGCGTCGGGGAAGGTGTTGATGGCGACGACGAACGGCACCCCGCGCTCCTCCAGGCGCCCGATGACGTCGAAGCTGGTTTCGAGCCGGCGGGTGTCGAGGAGGACCACGGCGCCGAGGGCACCCTCGAAGAGGCCGTTCCAGAGGAACCAGAAGCGTTCCTGGCCGGGGGTGCCGAAGAGGTAGAGGACCAGCTCCTCGCTGATGCTGATCCGGCCGAAGTCCATGGCGACGGTGGTGGCGGTCTTGCTCTCCACGCCGAAGTTGTCGTCCACGCCGACACCGGCCTGCGTCATGGTCTCTTCGGTGGTCAGCGGCCGGATCTCGCTGACCGAGCCGACCATGGTCGTCTTGCCGACCCCGAACCCTCCGACGATCACGACCTTCACCGCGGCGGTGGCCGTGGTGGGCAGGACGTCCTCGCTGCGGGGGCCCGTGATCGTGTCAGAGTTTCTGAAGTCCATGCATCACCGCTTCGAGGAGGGAACGGTCCGGGAGGGTCGCGCGGACGATCGGCGCGCGCGATTCGATCAGACCGGTGGCGAGGAGTTCGGTGAGGAGAGAGGTCACCACGCTGAACGGCAGGCTGAGGTAGGCGGAGAGTTCGGCGACGGATAACGGGGCCTGGCAGAGCCGGAGGATCACGGCCTGCTCGGGCTGGACCGTCGGTGACGGCTCCGACTTCGAGACAATCATCGTGACCAGGTCGAGCGCTGCCCGCTCGCTGCCGTCGGGATCGCCGGTGATGACGTAGAGCCTCTCCGGGTCGCTCAGCGCCGGGTCGGCCTTGCGGCGTTCTCGTCGGGGAGAATTCATCCGGCCTGCCCGTCGTGGCGGGGCGGGCTCGTGAGATGGCCGCCGATGCGGACGACCATGTCGCGCATCCGCGCCCCGACGTGCCCGGCGTCCACCGTCTCACCCGCGAGCACCGCGAGGTAGGCGCCGGCTCCCGCGGCCATCAGGTAGAAGAACCCGCCGGTGACCTCGATGACGACGAGCCTCATCCGGCCGTCGCTGTACGGGATCTCGGAGGCGACGGCCGCCGCCAGGCTCTGGAGGCCGGCGCAGGCCGCCGCGAGCCGGTCGGCGACGTCGGGGTCGCCGCCGTGCTGGGCGATGCGCAGTCCGTCGGCGGAGAGCACGACGATCTGGTGGATGTCCGGGACGTCGTCGGCGAGTTCCTTGAGCATCCAGTCCATGTTGCCCCGCTGCTGGATCACCGCTGATCTCCCTTGTCCCACGCGTCGTCAGAGTCTTCGCCGGCCCTTGGCTCCTGGGGCACGCCGTTGGCGGCCTTGGTGAACGCCTCCAGCCAGATGCCGGGGGGCGGTTCCTTGCTGTTGCCCTGTCCGGGGCCGTAGCCGTGGCCGTTGGTGCGACCGGCGGTGGGGTCGGCGGCCTGTGCGGGGAGGTTGTGCGAGCCGAGCGGGGCGCGGCCGCGGCTGCGGCGCTGCGGGAGTCCGCCGGCGGTCCACTCCGTCACGATGGGCACGTCGTCCTGCATGGCGACGGCCGGGATGGCCGGGGCGGCCGGGCGGGACTCGGAGACCACCGGGCCGGTCGCGGGGCGCGCGGCGACGGGGCTGGGCTTGCGGCGCTTGCCGCGGGGCGGCACGACGTGCTTCATGTCGTCGAGGTCGATGTCGCTGGTGGGCCGGGAGGTGGCGCCGATGCCGTGGGCGATGCCGGGGGCCGGGCCGGTGGTGATCATGGCGCGGGGCACGATGAGTACGGCGCGCACGCCGCCGTACGCGGACTGGCGCAGCGAGACCTGGAGGTCGTACATCCGGGCGAGGCGGCCGACGACGGCCATGCCGAGGCGCGGGGACTCTCCGAGGTCGTTCATGCTGGACCCTGCCTGGGCCCGGGCGAGCATGCTCTCGGCGCGGGTGCGGGCCTCCTCGCTGAGGCTGACGCCGCCGTCCTCGATCTCGATGGCGATGCCGGTCTGCACCTCGACCGCGGTGACGTGCACCCGGGTCTGCGGGGGCGAGTAGCGGGTGGCGTTGTCGAGGAGTTCGGCGCAGGCGTGGATGAGCGGTTCGACCGCGGTGCCGATGATGGCGACCTTCGCGATCGAGTGCAGGTCGACGCGCGGGTACTCCAGGATGCGCGACATGGCGCCGCGCAACACGCTGAACAGCGGTACGGGCTTGGGCCACTGGCGGCTGGGGCGCGCGCCGCCGAGGACCGCGATGGAGTCGGCGAGGCGGCCGATCAGCGCGGTGCCGTGGTCGATGCGGAGCAGGTCGTCGAAGACGTCGGGGTTGCGCCCGTGGTGCTCCTCCATCTCCCGGAGCTCACTGGCCTGGCGGTGGACGATCGCCTGGACGCGGCGGGCGACGTTGACGAAGGCGCGCTGCGCGGAGTCCCGGGTCGCCTCCTCGTTGTCGATGATGTCGAGCACCGTGTAGACGAGGGAGCGCTGGGAATCGGGCAGGTGACGGTAGACCGGGTCGGAGTCCACCACGTCGCGCAGCACCTCGTCGGGCGAATTGCCCACGCGCAGGCGGTGGATGGCGGAGGGCAGCAGCTCCTTGCTGATGCGGACGGTCTCTTCGTCGTGCTCGGCGATGCGCCGTTCCAGGGCGGAGACGCGTTGTCGGTACTCGGTGCTTCGGCGGCGGATCGTCCGGCCGCGGCGGGCGATCTCCACGGCGAGCGCGGCGACCACGACGGTGGCGAACGCTCCGCACCAGACGACTGCTATCCGCGCGGGCTCGGCAACCAGCGCCGCCGCGGCGGCGGTTGCCCCCGCCATCACGACGACGGGAAGCAACAGGGCGCGGGCGACGGGGGCTTCCCGGCCGGCCGGCGGTGATTCAACACGGGCCATCTGAACCTCTGGCGGTTGATTCGGGATGTATTCCGGAGATTCGGCGCTTGTCTGAACGAAGAGAACAAGCGCGCGAATTCACCTCAACTCGACTTCACTGCGCGTGAGCTTAGTCAGATCGAATCAGCGCTTTCGCACATTCCACCAACCCCCTGCGCGAGCGCTCCCGCGGTAGTACGCTCACGAGTTTTTACACGCACCGCCTTCGAGCGTGTGCGGGGAGTGACGGGGCGGAGGAATGAGGAAGAATCGGCCCACAGGGCGAGAGATGGGCACATATGAACGAAGGCGCCCGTACGAGTGGCGCCGGGAAAACCTTCCAGGGCCTTCCCTTGGATCAGGCCCTAGCGGCGGGCGCCGCCGATGCGCCCCTCCAGTTGCACCAGGAGCTCGCTGAGCTGGGCGCTGAGCCGGTCACGGGACTCGGCGTCGAGGCCGGAGAGCACCGCGCGTTCGTACGCCAGCTGCCGGGGCAGCAGTCCGTCGACCAGGTCGCGGCCCTCGTCGGTGAGGCGGACGTAGGCGACCCTGCGGTCGCGCTCGTCACCGCGCCGGGCGATCAGGCCGCGCTCCTGGAGAACCCGCAGCCGCTTGGTGACGGCGGCGCCGGAGGAGAAGGTCTCCCGGGCCAGTTCACCGGGGGTCAGCTCACGGTCGGTACGGCGTACGGCTCCGAGCAGATCGAACTCCGCGCGGGTCAGGCCGGCCGCCCGCAGCGGGGCGTCCTCGGCCTGCTGGAGCAGCGCGGAGCAGCGGTTGATCCGGCCGATGAGCTCCATGGGCCCGGTGTCCAGTTCCGGGTTCACGGCCTGCCACTGCCGGACCACCGAGGCGACGATGTCGTCGGTCACACCGCTCCGTTCTCCTGGGCGGGGACGAGCAGTCCCCGCCGTTTCGCTGTCGCCGCGAGCGTACGGTGTCCGGCCTGCTCAGCGGCGAGCACCGCCTCACGGGGCAGGGCAGGCTGCCACCACTCGCCGGCCGCGGTGTCGTCCGCCTCGCGCAGCTCGACCAGGGTGCCGGTGAGCCGGCGGCGGGCGGCGTCCAGGGCGGCGGGCTCCGTTCCGGGCGCGGCGAGGGCCTGCACGGCGTGGGCGCGGGCGCGTTCGGCGTCGGCCAGCGCGCGCTCGACGCGGCCGGTGGCGCGGCGGTTGGTGACCAGGACGGCGGCGAGGAAGCCGACGGCGGCGCCGATCACGGTGTCCAGGACCCGGTCGCCGATCAGCTCACCGGCCGGGTGGCTGCCCGCGTACTCCAGGACGAGGAGGGCCATCGGGGTCACGGCGACGGAGCCGAGCCAGTAGTTGCGGGTGATCAGCGCCTCGGCCGAGAAGGCGAAGAGGAGGCAGAAGCCGATGAGGGCGAGCGGGGCGGTCCGGGCGACCGGCAGGACGGCGGCGAAGACCAGGACGCCGATGAGGTTGCCGAGGGTGCGCTGGAGCGTGCGGTTCCAGGAGAGCGTGACGTTGGCCTGGTAGAGCGAGGCGGCGGTGACGATCGCCCAGTACGGACGGCCGACGCCCACCGCCGAGCACACGTATCCGGCCAGGGCGCAGCCGACGAGCGTGCGGGCGGCGACCGGGAGCAGCGGGGAGCCGGGGGCGACGCGGCCCAGCAGCGCGCGGAACGGGCGGCGGGCCAGGGCGGCGCGTTCGGCGTCGAGCCCGAAGAGTTCGGCGCCGGTGCCGGGGGCGGGCGCCGGTGCGGGCACGGGGCCCCGGGCGCGGGTGAGCCGGGCCCACTCGCGGAGCCGGCCGGCGTCGGCGGGGTCGGGGGTGGCCGCGAGGACCGAGGTCTCCGCGTGGACGACGAGGCGTTCGAGGGCGCGGCGGGCCGGGGTGGGGCGGCCGGCGGCGAGGAGGGTCTGCCAGGCGGCGTGCACGGCGGCGACGGCGGCGCGGCGGGTTGCGTGGCCGGGGGCGGCGGCGTGCGCGGCGGCGGCGTTCAGGGCGCGGGCGGTGGCCCGGCGCTCGGGTCCGTCGCGGCGGACGAGCGCGGGGGCGACGACGGCGACGAGCCAGGCGACGGCACCCGCGCCGAGGGTCAGGGCGAGGTGGCCGGGGACCTGGGCGAGCGTCTGGGGGACGAAGAGGGCGGCGGAGCTGACGAAGGTGAAGATCACCGGTCCGGGCGGCCCGATCCGGGTCGCGTCGCAGAGCAGCTTCTGGCCGGCGGCCAGGAGCGCGCCGACGGCGATGAGGACGGCGGTGGATCCGGTGAGCGAGGCGACGACGAGGGCGGCGCCGAGGCCGGCGGTCATGCCGAGGACGACCCCGGCGACGGTGCCGGCGCGCCGGGCGTACGGGAGGTTGTGGCCGTACAGGGCACAGAGCGATCCGGCCATCGTGTACATCACCAGGTCGAGCCGGCCGAAGGCCAGGAGCACCAGGTTGGGTATCGCGGTGGCCACGACCACGCTGGTGGCGGGCTTGAACCACATGTCGGACGGCCGCGCCAGGCGCAGTGGGCCGGTCAGCGGGAGCTTGCGGACGGCGGGCCGGCGGGACTCGATGGTTGTATCACTCACCCAGATACTTTAACAGGTATTACACAAGTAAAACATCTGGATCGACACTGCGGCCGCGGGCCCGCTGCGATGACCGGACGGGGTGCGCGGGCCCAGGGCGTGTCCTGGCGTCTCCCGCAGGAAGCTCACCGCGCCGGTGCCCCGGCGGTCGCTGCTGGATCGACCTGAGCACCCTCGACGTGCCTGCGGCCGAGACGTTCTGCGCGGCCGTGTTCGGCTGGCGCTGCGATACCGATCCGCGCGAGGAGGCGGGCGGCTACACGCTCGCCCGTCCCGGGGAGTCCCGGGTCGCCGCGTTGAGCCCGCTCCCCCAGCCGGGCCGGCCGCCGGCCTGGACGGTCTCGTTCGCCGCCGACGACGCGGACGCGGCGGTCGCGAGGGTGACGGCGGCGGGCGGCTCGCTGCCGACCGGCCCGATGGACGTCTTCGACCAGGACAGGTTCGCCGTGGTGGCGGACCCCGCAGGTGCGGTGTTCTCGCTCCGGCAGGGGCGCGCGTTCGCCGGGGCCGACCTGTTCGACGCACCCGGCGCGCTCGGCTGGACCGAGCCGCTCGCCCGGGAGCGGGAGCGGCACTCGCCTTCTGCGCCGAGGTGTTCGGCTGGTCCGTGCGCGCCTCGGAGTCGTACCCGCAGCGGGGCGTCGGCGGGGAGGACTTCGGCGGTCCGCTGACGATGGGCGGGACGTTCCCGCCGCAGGTGCCGTCGCACTGGCTGCCGTACTCCTCCTCCGCGGACGTCGACGCGACGGCCGCCGCCGCGCGGAGCGCGGGCGGTGAGCTGCTGACGCCGCCCACGGACATCCCCTACGGTCCGCGGGTGGCCGTCGTCCGGGACGCCCAGGGCGCCGCGTTCGGCGTCCGCCGGGCCGCCGACGTGGAGTCGGGCGGCGGCACCCGGAACCCGTTGCGCTCCCCGTACGGCTTCGTACGGGGAGCGCAACGGGTTCCGGTCCGGGACTCAGCCCAGGCCGCGGGCGTCCTGCTTGAGGGCGGTGTCCACGGTCAGGGCCGTCGCCACCACGAGGCTCAGCAGCGGCTCGGGGAGCTGGTAGTGGATCTGGAGGACGTAGTTGTCCGCCGTCGTGAACAGCGTCTTCGCGAGCCCTTCCCAGGTCTTGGTGATGCGGGCGATCTCCTGGTCGTTGTGATCGACGATCGCGAAGTTCCAGGCACGCCAGTTCTCGGCCTTGATCGCGCCGATCTGCTGTCCGCCGGCCATGATCGCGAAGTTGATCTTGCCGATGGCGTTCTGCTGGACGATCTCGCCGACCGGCTGACCGTCGGGGCGCTCCACGAGGACCCGGGACTTGATGAACTTCGCGGGGCGGGTCAGCAGCAGCTGCGGCCGGCCGTGCGCGTCGCGGATCTCCAGGCGGTGGGTGAGGTACTGGTCGATGCTGGTGAGGAACCGCAGCACCTTGCGCAGGGCGCCCTGGCCGACCTGGACGACCGAGCCGATGGTGTTGCCGTGCTGGTCGAAGACGCGGTACTCGTTCGTCACCTCGATCAGCTTGGCCTTCTGGTTCACCACCAGGACCTGCTGATCGAAGAGCGAGCCACCGGGGGCGCCGCCCTGCGGGTTCTGCGGCGCACCGTGCTGGGGGACGGCCGCGGGCTGCTGCGGCACCACCTGCTGCGGCGCCGCCTGCTGCGGCACCTGGGCCTGCGGCTGCGGCTGCGCGGGGGCCTGGGCCTGATCGCCCGCGGGGTGGGTGTGCTCCGTCCACTGGGAGCCGTCCCAGTAGCGCAGCAACTGCGGGGCGCCGTGCGGATCGGGATACCAGCCCGCAGATACGTTCGAGTGCGTGGTCACCGGGGCACACTATCCCGCCATGGCCGGAATCGAACCGCTCGCCCGTGGATCCACAGGCTCACCGCCTCTTCCCGTGTTCTTCCCGCTCACTGCTTGAATCTTCAACGCGCCGCGTACGATGTGCGGGATGAACAGGGTGAGCGAGGGGCCGGAGCGGCTGCGCGGCACCGGCGCGCCGGTCGTGCTCGCCTGGCTGTTCGTCCTGGTCGCGCTCGTCTCGTGCTGCGCGCCGCAGTCCGTACGCCCGCACACCTCCCCCGAGTTCGCCCCCGCCTCGGCCCTCGCGACACAGGCCGACCTCACGGTGGTCCGGGTCGTGGTGGCCGACGCCCCCGGCGACCGGGGCGTGGGTGATTCCTGCCACGACGCCTCGCAGCATTCGGCGCCCGTCGTGCTGCCCGCCCAGCCGGGCCCGGCGGCGGTCCCCTCGACTGCCGTGGCGCTTCTCCCGCACCGCCCCCTGACCGGCGGCGGGACGATCCGGGGCCCCTCCAACGACGCGGTCGGCGAGGTCGACCCCCTGCGCCTTCAGGTTCAGCGGACCTAGGACGGCCGGGGATGCGTCGTGCCCGTTTCCGGGTGGCGGCTCCCCCTGCCGTACGCAGTCCGTCTCACGATCCTATGAACCCGAGGACCCGTCATGGCTTCCGCCGACAAGCAGAACACCGGCAAGCAGAACAACCCCGCCGCCGCCCGCCGCGCCAAGCTGGAGGAGGCCCGCCGTCAGGAGCGGGCCCGCGAGCGCCGCTCCCGCGTCATCACGCTCGCCGTCGGCGTGCTGGTGGTCGCCGGCCTCGTCGTCGGGGGCGGTTACCTGATGAACGCGGCCGACGAACAGGACAAGGCCGAGGCGGAGGCCAAGACCTCGCCCGTGACCGGCGAGAAGAGCTGGGACAAGCTCACGCAGAACCATGTGGAGAAGGCGGTCGACTACCCGATGAACCCGCCGGTCGGCGGCGACCACAACCCGGTGTGGATGAACTGCGACGGTGACGTGTACACCCAGTCGATACCGAAGGAGAACGCCGTCCATTCGCTGGAGCACGGCGCGGTGTGGGTCACGTACACCAGCAAGGCGAAGCCCGCCGACGTCGAGAAGCTGAACGCGCGGGTGTCGTCCACGCCGTACTCGCTGATGAGCCCGGTCGAGGACCAGGCGGCGCCGCTGATGCTCAGCGCCTGGGGGAAGCAGCTCGCGGTGAAGAGCGCCACCGACGCCCGCGTCGCGCAGTTCTTCACCAAGTACGTGCAGGGCCCGCAGACACCCGAGCCGGGCGCCGCCTGCACCGGCGGGATCGCCAAGTGACGGCCGCCCCGCGCACCTCGCGGCCCCTGGTGCTGGCCGGTGGGGCGGTGCTGCTGCTGGCGCTCGCCCTGATCGCGCTGACCTTCGTACGTCCTTCGACGTCGGCGCCCGCGGCTGCGGCTTCCGCGTCCGCCCCGGCCGAGTCCTCGGCCGACGTGGGGTTCGCGCGCGATATGGCGGTCCACCACCAGCAGGCGGTCGAGATGTCGTTCATCGTCCGCGACCGCACCTCGGACGAGGCGGTGCGCCGGCTGGCGTTCGACATCATCAACACCCAGGCCAACCAGCGCGGCATGCTCCTGGGATGGCTGGAGATGTGGGGCCGCGCGAAGAGCTCCCCCGGACCGCCCATGGCCTGGATGGGGCACACCTTCACCCCGAGCGGTGACGGCGCGCTGATGCCCGGGATGGCCACCGACGCCGAACTGGACGCACTGCGGAAGGCCAAGGGCAGGGACGCCGAGATCCTGTTCCTGAAGCTGATGACCGCGCACCACAGGGCCGGCGCGGAGATGGCGCAGGCGGCGGCCTCCGCGGCGAAGACCGACGAGATCAGGAACCTGGCGTCGGGCATGGCCCTGGCCCAGAAGTCGGAGATCGCGCTCATGGCCGACATGCTCGAGGAACGCGGGGCGTCCGCTTCCTGAGACGAACCGGGTCCCGCCGTCACGCGGGGCCCGGTTCGCCCGGATCGCGACCGTACTGGCGTACGGAATCGCATAGGCTCGGGTCCGATATGAAGAGCAACCTCACGCCGCTGGGGCCCAAGGCCGACAAGGACACCGTCCGGCGCAGCAACCTGAGCCTCGTCCTCCGGGCCGTCCGCGACGAGGACGAGGCGACCCGGGCCGGTGTCGCCGCGCGCGTGGGGCTGACCCGGGCCGCCGTGTCCTCACTGGTCGAACAGCTGCTCGAAACCGGGTTCCTGACCGAGTCCGGCAAGACGTTCAGCGGGCAGGCCGGCCGCCCCGGGACCGCCCTCAGGACAGCCCGCACGGGACCGGCCGGGCTCGGGGTCGAGGTCAACATCGACTACGTGTCGGTGTGCGTGGTCGATCTGGCCGGCACCGGCCGGGTCCGCCTCACCGAGCACCTGGACAATCGCGGCACCCCGCCCGCCGAGGTGCTGGCACGGGCGGCCCGGATCGCCGCGCGCACCCTGGACTCGGCGCGGGAGCAGGAGCTGCACCCGGTCGGCGTGGCCCTGGCACTGCCGGGCCTGGTCTCGGGCGGCGCGGTGCGCCAGGCGCCGAACCTGGGCTGGAACCAGGTCCCGGCGGAGGAGCTGTTCGCCGCCGCCCTGACCGCCGAGCACCCGGGCCACCAGGAGCTCCCCGTCCGCTCGGAGAACGAGGCGAACCTGGCGGCCCTGGCCGAGCTGTGGTTCGGCGGCCTGGAGCGCATCCGCAGCTTCCTCTATCTGACCGGCGAGATCGGCGTGGGCGGCGCGCTGGTGATCGACGGGGAGCTGCTGCGCGGGGCGCACGGCTTCGCCGGGGAGATCGGCCATGTGGTGGTGGACCCGAGCGGTCCGCAGTGCCGGTGCGGTTCGCGCGGCTGCCTGGAGCAGTACGCGGGACAGGCGGCACTGCTGCGGGCGGCCGGGGTCGACGGGGGCGGCGGGCTCGGGGTCGCGGAGCTGGAGAAGCGGGTGCGGGCGGGCGACGAGCGGGCGGTCGGCGCGGTCGCGGAGGCCGGGCGGATGCTGGGGCGGGTGCTGTCCGGGGCGGTCAATCTGCTGGACCCGGACGCGGTGGTGCTCGGCGGGATCTACCGGAACCTGATGCCGTGGCTGGCCGCACCGGCAGACGAGGAGCTGACGGGCCGGGTGGTGTCCGGGCTCTGGGCGCCCGGCGGGGGCAGGCTGCGCGCCTCGTCGGTCGCGGGCGACGCGGCGCGGGGCGCGGCGGCGCTGGTGATGACCGATGTGCTGGCCGACCCGGTGGCGTACGCGCGTCCGGCGATGGCCTGAGACGTGAAGAGGCAAGGGAGAGGGGGGCGGACGCGTAGCGCGTCC
>NZ_JBMNDO010000089.1:0-32736 GCF_052542855.1 Streptomyces sp. SAS_281 | reverse complement strand
GGTCGGCGGCGCACTCCTGTCGATCGTCATGCTGGACACGGACATCTTCCCCAAGGACCTCGGCTGGCGCCTCATGGTCACCAGCGAGGAGGTCACGCTCAATGTCATCGTGAGACGACACGCCCGGCTCGGGCCCCGTCGGCGTCTTCTGCGCGGGTTATGCCTCGTTGCGGGCACGGCGGCGTGCGGCTCGGCGGACCATGATCAGCCCGGCGGCTCCCGCGGCCCCTGCCGCCAGCGCGGCGGTGGTCGCGACGTTCGAGTCGCTCTCGGAGCTGACGCTCTCCATGTCCGGGACGCCGCCGCCACCGGCGGGGACGCCGCCGGACGGCTGCTCGTAGCCCGCCTCGGAGCCCGAAGCGGCCGAACCGCGCTCGCTGTTGTCCCCCGAGGCGTTGTTGCCCGACCCGTTGTTGCCGGCCGGCTTGGTGCAGTCGACCTTGAACGCCTTGTTCTTCGGGCCGGACGGAACGATCCACACCAGCTGGTACGTGCCCTCGGGGAGCAGGTACTCCTGGCTGCGCGCCGAGCCGTTGACCAGCGGAAGGGTGCTGGCGAGGGTGTCCCCCGGGGGAACGGTCGGGGGCTGCGCGGTGATGGTCCACGGCACGGCCGGCATGTCGCCGAAGTTGCTGGCCTGGAGGACGAACTTGCAGACCTCGTTGCCGTCGCCGCCGCGCGCCGCCCAGCCGCCGGGGCGGATGTCGATGTCGCCGCTGTCGCCGGGGGCGGCGAAGGCGGCCGACGCTCCGCCCAGCGTGGCGGCGGCGGCCGCGACCACGGCGGCCGCGACGGTGCCCGCGCGGACGCTGCGGGCACGGACAGAAGCGGAAATACGCATGCTGAACTCCTTCGAGCCGGGATGATTGTCGTACTGATCAATCGATCGCCCTAAGAGATGCCATGGCGCACGGGATAAATGCCGCGTAACACTCTGAAAAGTGCGACAAGTACCCTGAGTAGCCGATAGCGATCCGACCCGAAAAGCCCTCCGGACACGCGAACGGGGCGCCCGGAAGCGCCCCGCCCCGATGCCCGATGCCCGCCGCCCAGGTCAGCCCGGTCCGGCCCCGGTCCCGGCCGCCGCGCGCCGCCTGCGCTGCTCGGCCACGTCCGCCACCGGCGAGGCGTGCAGCAGCGTGCGCGTGTAGGCGTGTCGCGGCGCGGACGTGACCGTCGCGGCGTCGCCCGTCTCCACGATCTCGCCCCGGTGGATGACCGACACGCGGTGGCTCATGAAGCGGACGACGGCCAGGTCGTGGGAGACGAAGAGGTACGCGACCCCCGTCTCCTCCTGGATCTCCAGGAGGAGGTCGAGCACCGTGCGCTGGGTCGTCAGGTCCAGCGCGGAGACCGGCTCGTCGCAGATGACCAGCCGGGGGCGCAGGGCGAGCGCCCGGGCGATCGCGACCCGCTGCCGCTGGCCCCCGGAGAACTCCCGGGGCAGCCTGCCCGCGGCGTCGGACGGCAGCTGGACGCGTTCCAGCAGCCCGGCGACCCTCCCCCGGGCCTCCCGCGCACGCGTACCCTGCCCGATCAGCGGCTCGGCGAGGGTGTCCCCGACGGTGCGGGAAGGGTTCAGGGAGGTGTACGGGTCCTGGAAGACGACCTGGAGGTCGCGGCTGAGGGCCCTGCGGCGGCGGGCGTCGGCGTGCTCGATGCGCTCGCCGTCGAAGGTGACCGAGCCCGAGCGCACCGGCACGAGCCCGAGGACCGCGCGCCCGATGGTGGACTTGCCGGAGCCGGATTCGCCGACCAGGCCCAGGGTCTCCCCGGGCCGCACGAAGAGGCCGACGCCCTTGAGGACCTCGGTCTCCGGGGCGCGCCACCCCTTGCCGGGGAAGGAGACCCGCAGGTCCCGCACGGTGAGGAGGGCGTCCGCCGGGGGCGTGTCGTCCGTGTTCATGCGGTGACGGTCCTCGCTTCTCGGGGCTGCCAGGGGGTGCGGGCGGGCGCGTCGTCGAGGACGGCGGCCAGCAGGGTGCGGGTGTAGGGGTCCTGCGGAGCGCCGAGGACCTGTTCGGTCGTGCCGGTCTCCACGATGCGCCCGGCGTTCATCACGGCCACCCGGTCGCAGAGGTCGGCGACGACCCCGAGGTTGTGGGTCACCAGGAGGACGCCGAGGCCGCGTTCGTCGCGCAGCCGGCGCAGCAGGCCGAGCACTTCGGCCTGGACGCGCACGTCGAGCGCGGTGGTGGGCTCGTCGGCGATGAGGAGGTCCGGGTCGCAGGACATCGCGCCGGCGATCAGGACGCGCTGGGCCATGCCGCCGGAGATCTCGTGGGGATGGAGGCGCAGGATGCGGTCCGGGTCGGGGATCTCGACCAGGCGCAGCAACTCGCGGGCCCGGTCGGCGGCTTCCCTGCGGCCGAGTCCGAGGTGGTGGCGTACGGGCTCCATGAGCTGGCTGCCGATGGTGAAGGCGGGGTCGAGATTGCTCATGGGTTCCTGCGGTACGTACGCGAGGGTGCGGCCGCGGAGCGCGCGGTGGTCGCGTTCCCGCATGCCCGTCGTCTCCCGGCCGTTGACCATGACGCTGCCGCGCGTGACGCGTCCTCCCTCGGGCAGCAGGCCCAGGACCGAGAAGGCCGTCTGGGTCTTCCCGGAGCCGGACTCCCCGACCAGGCCCACGATTTCGCCGGGGCCTACATCGAGGTCGACACCGTGCACGACCTCCTTGTCGGTGCCGTCGGGCCGGGCGTAGGCCACGGCGAGGCCGCGCACGGAGAGCAGTGCGGCGCGCGGGGCGGTGGGCTCCGTGACCGGGTCCGGGGCTTCGGCGGGTCCGGTGCGCCGGCGGCGGGCGGGCCGGGGCGTCTGCTCCTCCAGGGCGTCGCGTACGGCTCCGGCGAGCAGGACGAGCGCGCAGTTGGTGAGGCCGAGGGCGAGGCCGGGCCAGAGGATGAGCCGGGGGGCGCGCTGGATGTTCTGGAACGCCTCGTTGAGCATGGCGCCCCAGGTCGCGGACGATCCGCTGCCGACGCCGAGGAACTCCAGGCCGACCTGGAGGGCGATCGCGATACCCGCGACCAGCGCGATCTGGATGATGATGGGGCCGCGTACGACGGTCAGGACGTGCCGGGCCACGATGCGCGTGTCGGAGAGTCCGGAGACCTTCGCGGCGTCCACGTACAACTCGCCCCGGACGTTGGCGACGATGCCGCGCACCAGGCGGAAGAAGCTGGGCGCCACCAGGACGCCGAGCACGATCATCAGGACGTGCGCGTCCGGGCCGAGGATGGCGCGGGAGGCGAGCAGCACGACCATGGCGGGCAGGGCCATGACGAGGTTGACCGTCCAGCCGGCGGCGGAGTCGAACCAGCCGCCCCGGTACCCGGCGAAGAGGCCCGACGGCACGCCGAGCGCCAGCGCGATGGCGAGGGCGAGCAGCGCGCCGCCCAGCGTGCTGCGCCCGGCGTACAGGACCCGGGCGAGGATGTCGCGCCCCGCCGAGTCCATGCCGAGGGGGTGCCCGTCGCCCGGCCCCGCGAACGCTTCGCCCAGCGACGAGGCGTTCGGGTCCTGCGAGGCGATCACCGGTGCGAGGAGCACGGCCGCGACGATGAGCAGGAGCAGGGCGGCGGAGAGCCCGCCGAGGGGGTTGCGCAGGACCCTGCGCAGGGTGCGGCCGGTACTCATGCGACCCTCGCCTTGGGGTTGAGCCAGCCGATCAGGATGTCGACCAGGAGGTTGATCAGGACGACGCCGACGACGGTGAGCATGACGAGCGCCATGATCACGGGGATGTCGCCGCGGGTGGTGTAGGTGACGGTCATGGAGCCGATGCCGGGGAGCCCGAAGATCTGCTCCACCAGGACGGCGCCGCCGAGCAGGCCGACGAACTGCATGCCGAGCACGGAGAGCGCGGGCGCCGAGGCGTTGCGCAGGACGTGCTTGAACACGATGCGGGACGCGGGCAGTCCGCGGGCCCGCAGGGTGCGGACGTAGTCCTGGCGCAGGACGTCGATGACGGCACCGCGCACCTGCTGGGAGACGCCCGCGACGGAGGCCACCGACAGCGAGAGCACCGGCAGGGTGATGGTGGACAGCCAGCCGCTGGGCGAGTCGGTGAACCCGGTGTAGCCGATGGCCGGGAACCAGCGGAGCCGTACCGCGAAGACCAGGACGAGGACCAGGGTCAGCAGGAATCCCGGCAGGGCGTATCCCACCACGCCCAGAACCTGCACGAAGCGGTCGGCGGCGCCGCGCCGCACCCCGGCCCACACTCCCAGCAGGAAGGCGAGGAGCGTGGTGACGACGGTGACGCCGAGCATCAGGCTGGCCGTGACCGGGAGGCGGTTGCCGACGGCCTGGCCCACCTCCTCACTCGTGAACCAGGAGGTGCCGAGGTCGCCCCGGACGGCGTGAGACAGCCAGCTCCCGTACTGCTGGAGCACCGGCTCGTCCAGGCCCAGCGACGCGTTCTTGGCGTCGATGGCGCTCTGGGACGCGCTCTCGCCGAGCAGTTGCCGGCCCACGTCGATGTGCGGGACGGACAGCAGCAGATAGGTGAGGAAGGAGATCACGACCAGGAGCACGGCTCCGGAGGCGATCCTGCGGGCGATGAAGTTCAGCATGACACTCGGTATCCGTCGGCGCGGGGCGCTACTTGGCGGGCGCGTAGTTGTAGATCGAGGGGACGGCCATGCCGGACTGCGGCGCGATCCTCACGGTGCCGTCCGAGACGTGCAGGTAGCTCATCCGGTAGAAGGGGACGAACCACGCGTCCTCCACCAGGTGCTGGTTGAGTTCGCGCGCGGCCGTCCTCGCCTCGGCCCCGCTGCCGGCCTTGAGGACGGGGAGCAGCTTCCGCGTCACCTCGTCCGTGGTGCCGAACATGTTGAAGGCGCCCGGGGTGACCAGTTCGTCGGCCGCCGCCCAGTCGGAGGCGGACTGGCCCATGTTCATGACCATGCCGGAGTACAGGCGGTCCTTGAAGACCTTCTGGACGGCCGAGGCGCCGTCGAGCGTGTCCCAGACCAGCTTCACGCCGATGGCCTTGAAGTCGGACTGGAGCGAGGCGGCGAGCGCGTCGTTGACGATCGCCGTGATCCTCGGCAGCTTCAGCGTGAAGCCGTCTCCGTAACCGGCTTTCCGGAGCAGGGACTTGGCCTTGGCGGGGTCGTGCGCGTAGGAGGCGTCCAGCTCCTTGTCGTACGCCTGGGTCTCGGGGCCGAAGACCTGCGCGGTGGTCCGGCCGCGGTTCTGGCGGATGCGGTCGAGCATGGTGCCGCGGTCGACGGCGTAGTTGAGCGCCTGCCGCACGCGCGGGTCGCGCAGGGCGGGGGTGATCTTGCCGTCGCGGTCGAAGAGCAGCAGCCCCTGGAAGTCGAACTCCTGCTTCTCCGTCTTGACCTTCGGGTCGGTCTCGACGGCGATCTGCTGGTCGGCGGACTGGAGGAGGGCCGCGTTGATCTGCCCGGTCCTGAGGCCGTTGGTGATCGCGGTCTCGTTGTCGAAGAAGCTGAAGGTGACGTTCTGGTAGGGGAGTTCCTTGCCCCAGTAGTCGGCGTTGCGGGTGTAGGACCACTTGGTGCCGACGGTGGTACGCGCCTTGTCGAGGCGGTAGGGGCCGGTGCCGTCCGGGGTGGTCTTGAGGCTGTCGCCCTTCGCGAACTGCTTGGGGTTGGCCATCAGGCCGGGCGCGTCGCTGAGGTAGAACTCCATCGCCGGGTTGGGCTGCTTGAGCTTCAGCGTGACGTGGGCGGCGTCGGTGACGTCGACCGCCTCCAGGTCGTTCAGCCACTTGGCGGAGGCGCCGCCGCCCTTCTGGAAGCGTTCCAGGTTCGCCTTGACCGCCGCACCGTCGAAGGCGGTGCCGTCGGCGAACTTCACGTCCTTGCGCAGGGTCAGCGCGAGCGCGGTGTGCGCCTTGTCGTACGTCCACTCCGTGGCGAGCATCGGGCTGAAGGTGCCGTCGGGTTCGCGCTTGATGAGGGTGTCGTACACGGCCTGGAAGTACGGCAGGGCGCTGCCGGTGGCGACGGCGGGGTCCAGGCTCTGCGGGAGGGTCATCGTCGCGATGTTCAGCGTGGACGATCCGGCGCCCGCGGCGCCGCCGCCGTCGCCGGCGCATCCGGCGAGGGCGAGCGAGGCCGCGACGCAGGCGGCAACGGTCGCGGTCCGGGCAGTTCTGCTCATGTCTTTCGCTCCGTCTGGAGAGCCGGGGGCGCCGCCCCGGCGAAGATTGCCGGTGAGCCTACCCACGGAATTAACCAGTTGGTAGGTTTTTGCTCGGTGGAATTGACCAGCCGGTAAGTTCCGCAGGGCACCCCCGAGGACCGACCGCGGCAGGAGACGACCGACGTGACCCACCCCGCGCCCGAGGCGCCCCGGCGGCTGTCGAAGGGGGAGCGCACCCGCGCCCGCGTCCTGGACTCCGCGACCGAGCTGTTCGCCCGCTCGGGCTTTCTCGCGGTCTCGCTGCGCGACATCGCCGCCCACGCCGGACTCACCCACGCCGGGGTGCTGCACCACTTCCCCGGCAAGGAGGCGCTGCTCCTGGACGTGCTGAGCCGCCGGGACGAGCTGGACGGGCGCCGCCTCTTCCCCGGCGTGCTCGCCCCGGAGGAACCGGAACCGGGGCCCGCGAAGCGGCTGCGGCTGCTGCTGGACGTGGTCACCCGCAACGCCGGGACGCCGGGGCTGGTCGCGCTGTACGCGAAGCTGTCGGCGGAGGCGTCCGATCCGGAGCACCCCGCCCACCTCTACTTCGTACGGCGCTACCAGGTCCTGCGCCGCGAGACGACCGGCCTGCTGGCGGAGCTGTTCGCGGCGGCCGATGTCCGGGAGGATCCGGCGGCCGTGGCCCAGCAGTTGCTGGCCCTGCTGGACGGGCTCCAGACGCAGTGGCTGCTGGAGCCGGACGCGGTCGACATGGCGGAGCAGGTCCGCGCCTTCCTCCGCCGCTACGGCGTCGTGGCGGAGGAAGGCGGCTGAGGCGTCAGTGACCGAGGGCGGCGAGAACGGCATCGGCCGCGCTCCTGTGTCCGGAGGCGTTCGGGTGGAAGCCGGCGCCCTCGGCCGAGTCGGCCGGCTCGATCCAGCGCACCCCCGCGGCCTGGCAGGCGTCATGCCCGACGGACGGGCCGTAGGTGTCGACGTAACCGGCGGCGTGCGCCCCGGCCCGCTGCGCCATCATCGCGTCGAGCTGCTTCTCCTTGTCCCGGACCCAGCCGAAGTCGCCTTCGGCGAGCGGGATCACGGCCCGGCAGGAGCTGCCGTCGTCCGGCAGCAGCGACGGGTAGCCGACGAGCAGGACCCGGGCCTGCGGCGAGCGGGTGTGGATCGCGTCGAGCACCGCGTCGAGCTTCGGTGCGGTGGCGTTGATGCGGGAGCCGATCTCGTCCGTGCCGAACAGGGTGAAGCTGCTCTTGCAGGGCGAGCCGTGCGGCGCGAGGTAGCCGACCAGGACGCACCGGGTGATGACCCCGGCCAGGTCGAGATCGTTGCCGCCGACCCCGAGGGTGACCAGGGTCGTGTCGGGGCGCAGCGCGTCGAGCTGGGGCGCCACGGCGTCCTGCGGTCCGGCCATGTGCGTGGTGTCGGCCCCGGCGCAGGTGACGTCGGTGAACGACGCGGCGCCCACCGCCGCCGCCACGAGCGAGGGGTAGTTGCGGTCCGATCGGCCGCAGACGGTGTCGGTCTGCTCGGGGATTCCGAGCCCGGAGCTGTAGGAGTCGCCGAGCGCCACGTAACGGACGGGCTCGCCGGACGCGGCAGCCGCCGGGGCGGCGGCGCCGGGGGCCGCGGCGGCCGCCAGCAGTGCGACGGCTGCCGCGGCGGCGAGGGCCAGGCGCGGGGAGCGGGCCGGGTGGCCCGCCTCTCGGAGCGCGGGGGTGGTCGACCGACCGGATACCGACATGACCGTTCCTCGATTCATGGGAGAGCGGAGCCGACGGGGCGGACGGCAGCAGCAGGGAGCTCATCGGAGCGGACCGCCCGAGCTCGAAAACCGTACGGTGATCGGTTTCTGGCCGTCAAGAGCCGCGTCCGAAATGAAATCCGGCTGATCGAGGGGGTCCCGGACGCCGCGCGCGGGGACCCTTGACACCAAAAACCGATCACCATACGTTTTTGGGTCGCATGCCGTCTTGCCCCGATTCGCTCCACCGGACGGCCCCCGCCCCGGCCCCCCGCCCCCTTCACGGAAGCCCGACAGGTACTCGTATGACTCAGCGATCCGCACCCCGCCCCTCCCCCGTCACCGGCCTCCCGCTCGCCGAGAAGGCCGCCCTGACCAGCGGTTCCGGGGACTTCGTCAGCGAGGGGTCCGAGGCGGCGGGGCTGCCCGCCGTCCGGATGTCCGACGGCCCGCACGGGCTGCGGCTGCCCCGGGAGAGCGGCGACGGCGGCCAGCTCGACCTGCACAGCGCGGCGCCCGCGACCTGTTTCCCGCCCGCCGTCGCCCTGGGCAGCAGCTGGAATCCGGAGCTGGCCGAGGAGGTCGCCGCCGCCATCGCCGCCGAGGCCGTGGCGCACGGCGTCCACGTGGTGCTCGGTCCGGGCGTCAACATCAAGCGGTCGCCGCTGTGCGGCCGCAACTTCGAGTACTTCTCGGAGGACCCGCTGGTCTCCTCGGAGCTGGGCGGAGCCATGGTGCGCGGGCTGCAGAACGCCGGGGTCGGGGCGTCGCTCAAGCACTACGCGGCCAACAACCAGGAGACCGACCGGATGCGGGTCAGCGCCGACATCGACGAGCGCCCGCTGCGCGAGATCTATCTGCGCGCCTTCGAACGCGTCGTCCGCCGCGACCGCCCCTGGTCCGTCATGGCGTCCTACAACGGCCTCAACGGCGTGCCCGTGGCACAGCACACCCGCCTGCTCACCGAGATCCTGCGCGACGAGTGGGACTTCGACGGCGTCGTCGTCTCCGACTGGGGCGCGGTACGCGACCGGGTCGCCTCCCTCCGCGCCGGCCTCGACCTCCAGATGCCGGGCCCCGGCGGGCACACGGACCGCGAAGTGGCCGCCGCCGTGGAGTCCGGCGCGCTGGACGAGGCGGTGCTCGACCGGACCGTCGAACGGCTCGCCCTGTTCGCCGGCCGCGCGACGGGCGGCGCGGGGAAGCCCGGGGCATTCGACGCGGACGCCTCGCACCGCGTCGCCGGGCGGGCCGCCGACCAGTGCGTGGTGCTCCTGAAGAACGACGGCGCGCTGCTGCCGCTGGACCCGGCGCGCGGCAGCGTGGCGGTCATCGGCGAGTTCGCCCGTACGCCGCGCTTCCAGGGCGCGGGCAGCTCACAGGTGACGCCCACCCGGCTCGACGTCCCGCTGGACAGCCTGCGCGAGCTGGCCACGGGTGCGCAGGTGCGGTTCGCCGCCGGGTACGCGCTGCCCGGCGCTGCGGACAGGCCGGCGGACGCCGGACTCGCCGACGAGGCGGTGCGGCTGGCGGAGGCGTCCGACACGGCGGTGCTGTTCCTGGGGCTGCCGGCGGAGGAGGAGTCCGAGGGCTTCGACCGCGACCACCTGGACCTGCCCGCCGCCCAGACCGAGCTGCTGCGGCGGGTCCTGGACGTCAGTCCGCGCGTGGTCGTGGTGCTGTCCAACGGCGGCGTCGTCCGCACCTCGCCCTGGCAGGACCGGGTCCCGGCCCTCGTGGAGGGGTGGCTGCTCGGCCAGGCGGGCGGCGGCGCGCTCGCCCGCGTCCTGTTCGGCGCGGTCAACCCGTCCGGAAAGCTGACGGAGACCGTCCCGCTGCGGCTCGAGGACTCCCCGAGCCACCTCTCGTTCCCCGGCGAGGAGGGCAGGGCCCGGTACGGCGAGGGGATCTTCGTCGGCTACCGGGGATACGACGCCCAGCGCCGCGAGGTCGCCTTCCCCTTCGGCCACGGCCTGTCGTACACGACGTTCGGCTACGAGGACCTGGCCGTACGTGAGGACGGGGACGGCTTCCACGTCACGCTGACCGTCACCAACACCGGCACGGTCGCCGGGCGCGAGGTCGTGCAGCTCTACGTGGGCGGGCCGGGCGGCTCACGCGTGCTGCGGCCCGTGCGCGAACTGCGGGGCTTCGCCTCGGTGTTCCTGGAGCCGGGTGCGAGCGCCGAGGTGGCCGTGCGCGTGGCGCGGCACGATCTGGCGTACTTCAGCGAGCGGGAGGGCGGCTGGAAGGTCGAGGCCGGCCGCTACCGCTTCGAGGCCGGTGCGTCCTCGCGCGACATCCGCGCCCGCGTGGAGACCGATGTGGAGGGCGACCCCTCGGGGCTGCGGCTGACCGGGCGCAACACCCTCGCCGAGTGGTTCGAGCACCCGGTGGGCGGCCCGCTGCTGAGGGAGGCGTTCGCGAAGTCCCGTACGGACGCCTCCTCGGGGGCGCTCGCCGATCCCGTGATGCGGCGGTTCCTCGCCGGGGTGCCGCTCGACGTGATCGCCGAGTTCCCGCAGAGCCCGCTGTCCCCCGAGAGCCTGCCCGCCCTGGCCGACGAGGTGGCGGCGCGCGGGGAACAGCGGGAGGGCTGAGATGCTCACCGGCCGGGTGGCGCCGGGCTGGGAGCCCGTCCGTGACGCCTTCGTACGCGGCTGCGCCGATGACCCCGGCGCGGCGCAGCTGGCCGTCCACCACCACGGGCGCCCGGTGGTGGACCTCGCCGCAGGTCCGCCCGGCTTCGGGACGGACTCGGTCGGCGTGCTGATGTCGGTCACCAAGGGCCTCGTCGCGGTCTGCGCCCACCTGCTGAGCCAGCGGGGCGCCCTGGACCTCGACGCGCCCGTCGCCCGCCACTGGCCGGAGTTCGCCGCCGCCGGGAAGGCCGGCACGACGGTGGCCGACCTCCTCACGCACCGGGCGGGGCTGCCGGCGTTCTCGGCCGACCCGGCGGGGTGCGGGCTGCCCGGACTGCTCGACCGGGATGCCCGGGTGGACGCCCTGGCGGCGATGCGCCCGGTGTGGGAGCCGGGCACGGCGTGCCTGTACCACGCGCTGACGTACGGACACCTGGTCGGTGAGGTGGTGCGCCGGGTGTCCGGGCGGAGCGTCGGCGCGTTCTTCGCGGCCGAGGTGGCGGGCCCGCTGGGCCTCGACCTGTGGATCGGGCTGCCGTCCGACGAGGAGCACCGGTTCGCCCCGCAGTTCTCCGTACGCCCCGATCCCTCGCCGGAGCAGGTCGCCGGCTTCCTCGCCGGGCTGGGGCTCTCCCCGGACGCGCCGCTGTCCCGGGCGCTGCGGGCGTCGCAGGCGGAACTGGCGGCGGCGGTCCGGGGGCTGGCGACCCGCGAGGGCCGTGCGGCCGAGCTGCCCGGCGCCGGCGGGATCGGCAACGCCCGGTCGCTGTCCCGGCTGTACGCGGCGCTCATCGGCCCGGTGGACGGGGTGCGCCTGCTGTCCCCGGCGACGCTGGAACGGGCGGTCGCCCCGCGCGACGACGTGCCGCCGCCACCACCGCTCGACGGCGGCGACCCGGCGGGCCGCTCCCGCTTCGGGCTCGGCTTCGAGCTCCCCCGGAAGGGTCTGCCGATGCTGGGCGCCGGCTCGTTCGGGCACGCGGGGGCGGGCGGGCGGCTCGGGATGGCCGACCCCGGGAGCGGTCTCGCCGTGGGGTACGTGTGCACGGCGATGGCCTGGGAGCCCGCCGCCGGACCCGATCCGCGCTGGACGGACTGGACGGAGGCGGTGACCGCGACGGCGGCGGCGCTCTGACCGGTACGCGACGTGCCAGGGAGGGGCGGCGCCCGTGCGCGCCGCCCCTCCCTCGTCGTTCAGGCCCCTTCGGGCGCCGTACGCGGGTCGAGGACGGCGAGCAGATCCTCGATGGGCTGTTCCATGTCCGTCGAGCGGTCGATCAGCCATTGCAGCTGGATGCCGTCGGCCACGGCGACCAGGAGCACCGCCAGCCGCTCCGGGGGGATCGCGGAGCTGATCCGCCCCTCCGCGACCCCGTCCCGGACGAAGTCCGCAACGCGTTCGCGCACCACGGGATAGCGCTCGGCGAAGTGGGCGTGGGCGGGGTGGGCCGGGTCGCTGGCGGCGGCGGCCATCGAGACGAACAGCTCGACGAGGCCGGGTGTCTTCGCGCCCTCCCGGATGATCTCGCGGTAGCCGTACGGATCGGTGCGCTCCACCTGCCGGGCCCGCGCGGTCTCGTCACGCATCCGGAGGACCTGGGTGAGCAGGTCCTCCTTGGAGTCGAAGTAGTGCATCAGACCGGGCAGGCTGAGGCTGCACTTCGCCGCCACCTTCCGCAGGGAGGTACCCCGGTACCCCTCGGCGGCGAAGATCTCCAGTGCCGCGTGCAGGATCTCGCTGCGCTTGGCCTCGCCCTTCTCGTACGGGCCCCGTTTCGCCATGCCGGCCACCCTAACGCGAGGACGGCGTGGTCACCGACCCGAGCGGGGCTCCGGCGGGCAGCCGGCGGTCCCGGGACAGGCCGCCCAGCCAGCGCGCCGACTCCTTGGGCGTCCGGGCGAAGGTGTCGCGGTCGACCGCGATCAGCCCGAACGTCGGCCGGTAGCTCCCCCACTCGTAGTTGTCGAGGGCGCTCCAGTGCAGATAGCCGCGTACGTCGACGCCCTCGGCCATCGCCTCCGCGAGGCTCGCCAGAGCGCGGGCGGTGTAGGCGATACGGCGCTCGTCGTCGTCGGTGGCGATGCCGTTCTCGGTGACCAGGACCGGCACGTCCGGGCCGACGACCTCCGCCGTGTGCCGCACCGCTTCCCCGAGCGCCTCGGGGTAGAACTCCCATCCGGTGAGCGTCAGTTCGGAGCCCGGGGACGGGGGAAGGGGGCCGTCGGGGCCGATGCGGTGGCGGGTGTACGCCTGGACGCCGATCCAGTCGTCCTCGCGGGCGGCCTCCAGGAAGACGTCCTCGCGGGGCCACGCGTAGGCGGTGGCGGCGGACTCGCCGCCCGGCTCTCCCTGGTAGACCTGGTTGGCCACGGTCCAGCCGACCCGGACGCCCGGCACCGTGTCCTTCAGCGCGGCGGTGGCGGCCCGGTGGGCGCGGATCAGGGCCCGGATCACCTCGGGGTCCGGGGCGAGGGAGGCCGGATCGACGGCGGCGGCCCCGGCCTCGCGGGCGGCGTTCGCCCCGTGCGCGACGCTTTCCCAGCCGTGCTCGGCCGCGTGGCCCTTCAGGGCGTACATCATGGCCACGATGTTGGGCTCGTTGATGGTGGCCACATGGCTGACGCCCTCGCGCAGGATGCCGGCGCAGGTGCGCGCGTAGGCCGCGAACAGTTCGTCCGCGCCGGGGGCCGTCCAGCCGCCGAGGTCGCTGAACCACCGGGGCGAGGTGAAGTGGTGGAGGGTCACGACCGGCGTGAGGCCGCGTTCCAGCGCGCCGCGCACCATGGCCCGGTAGTGCTCGACGGCGGCGCGCGAGACCCGGCCGCGCTCCGGTTCCACCCGCGCCCACTCGATGCTGAAGCGGTAGGAGTCGAAGCCGAGTCCGCGCAGCAGGTCCATGTCCTCGGGCCACCGGTGGAAGCTGTCGGCCGCGTCCCCGCTGGGCTCCCGGACGAAGCTCCCGGGGCGGTTCTCCAGGCTCCACCAGTCGCTGGAGACGTTGTTGCCCTCGACCTGGTGGGCCGAGGTCGACGCCCCCATGAGGAAGCCTTCCGGCAGGGCGAAACCGGGTCCGGCCTCGTGCACCATCGGGTTCTCCTTTCGCCCGGAGGCGGGCCGTTCGCCCCCTCCGCAAAAAGCGTTCATTGATCGGTTTTCGTGTTAGCGTACAGGTGGCAGCGGTACGGGAGAAGAGGCGGCCGGTCCGGCCCCGCCCCGGCACCGAATGCCCGGGGGGCCGGACCGCCGGAACCTGACACCGCCGTTCCGGTCCCCCGGCCCACCGGTCCCACCTCAGGGAGAAGCCCGTGAACGCCGTCATTCCGCATGCCGACGCCCGACCGTCCTCCCCCGCCGGCGCACTGCCCGCCGCCGGCTCCTGGCGGGTACGGGCGGCCGACCCGGCGCTGACGGAGGTCGCCGCGACCGTGCGGGCGCTGCTCGCGCCGCACCTGCCGGACGCGCCCGGCGCAGCGCCCGGCGAACTGGTCCTGGGCCTGGACGAGGTGGTGTCCGCACCGCCTCTCGGGCTCGCCCCCGGCGGAGCCGCGGACCCGGTCGACGAGGGGTACCGGCTCCGCGTGGACGCCGACGGCATCACGTGCCGCGGCCGCACACCGGCGGGGGTGTTCCGGGGCGCGACCACGGCCCTCCAGCTCATCGCCACCGCCCGCGTCACCGGTGGACTCCCCTTCCAGGAGCTGACGGACGCCCCGCGCTACGCCTGGCGCGGCCTCATGGTCGACCCGGCCCGCAGCTTCCTCACCCCGGACGAGGTGCGCCGGATCATCGACCTCGCCGCGCTCTACAAGCTCAACGTCCTGCACCTGCACCTCACCGACAACGAGGGCTGGCGCGTCGAACTGCCCGGCATGCCCGAACTGACGCCACGGGGCTCGGAGTTCTACACGGCGTCCGAATTCCGCGCGCTCCAGGAGTACGCGGCCAGGCGGTTCGTCACCGTCGTCCCCGAGATCGACCTGCCGGGCCACAGCGCCACGTTCCGGGCCGCCGTGCCCGGACTCCCCCCGGCCCCCGCCCCGGCCGGTCTCGCGGACCGCTTCCCGTTCGTGCCCCCGCTCGACCTGACCGACGGGGCGACCCGCACCGCCGTCGCCCGTGTCCTCACCGAGCTCTGCGCGCTGACGACCGGCCCGTACGTGCACATCGGCGCCGACGAGGCGTTCGGCGCGACCCCGGAGAGCTTCGACGCCTCCGTACGCGTACTGCGCGCGCTCGTCCGCGAGCTGGGCAAGCGCCCGGTGGCCTGGCAGGAGTCCTCACGGGCCGGGGCCGGCCCCGAGGACATCGCGCAGTACTGGGTGGACGTGGAGATGATGGACCTCCCGGACACGGCGGAAGGGCTGGCCGCCCGGCCCGAACTCGTGGCCGCCGGGCGGACCGTGGAGATCATCGCGGCGCTGAAGAGGTTCTTCGCCCCCACCGACGACGACCTCCGCCGCACCGTCGAGGGCGGCGGGCGCGTGCTGCTCTCCCCGCAGTCCCACCTCTACCTGGACCGCCCGTACGCGCCGGAGTTCGCCCCGCCCGGGCAGTCCGCCGAGGCCGCCCGGCTCGGCTTCGACGCATACCGCCCGCTGGGCGTCCGGCACACGGCGGCCTGGGACCCGGGCGCCTACGCGGTGCCGGACGCGAACGTCGCGGGCGTGGAGGCCACGGTGTTCGCCGAGAAGTTCAGGGGTTTCGAGGACGTCTCCGTCCTCCTGCTGCCCAGGCTGGCCTCGGTCGCGGAGGCCGCGTGGTGCGGGCGCGCGCCGGAATGGGCCGAGTACCGCGAGCGCCTGGCCCACCACGCCCGCGTCTGGACCGAGCGGGGCCTGCCCTATTTCGCCTCCACGGAGGTGGACTGGCGCTGAGGGCCGCTCACGCCTCCGCAGAGGTGGGCCGGCGCTGAGGGCCGCTCACGCCTCCACGGAGGTGGACCGGCGCTGAGGGCCGCTCACGCCTCCGCGAACGTGGACCGGCGCTGAGCACCGCCCCCTCACGCCTCCACCCCGAGCAGTTCGCCGACCGCCGTGGTCCCCTCCGGCGTCACCTTCACCGCGCGCCCCGAGCCGACGCGCCGCACCCACCCGCGTTCCAGGGCCGCCGTGCACAGCGCCTCGCCCAGGGCGCCGGCGAGGTGGGAGCGGCGTTCGGTCCAGTCCAGACAGGTACGGACGAGGGGGCGCCGGGACCCGGCGGGCTGCCGGTAGTCCAGGGTGTCGGCCAGCCAGTCCCGGCCCGCCGGGGTGACGGCGATTCCGGAGCCGGTGTCGACCAGGCCGCGCGCGCTCATCGCGTCCGCCAGGGCCACCCCGAGCCGGCCGGCCAGGTGGTCGTAGCAGGTGCGCGCCCGGGCCTCGGCGTCCTGGCGGACCGAGGCGCGCAGGGTGCGCGGGCGGGGCGTGCCGGGGGCGTACCCGGCGAGCGCCTCGGTCAGCGCGGCCGCCTCCGGGCCCGCGAGCCGGACATAGCGGTGCCGGCCCTGGCGCTCCTCGGCCAGCAGGCCGCCGGCCACGAGACGGGAGATCTGCTCGCTGGCGGTGGACGCGCTGACACCCGCGTGCCGGGCCAGCTCACCGGACGTCCAGGCCCGCCCGTCGAGCAGCGCCTCGCAGAAGGCGGCGCGGGTGCGGTCGGCGAAGAGAGCGGCAGTGGCGGCGAGAGAGGACATGGGTCCATGGTGGCGCAGAGACGGTTCGGCGGGGCCCGAAGTGTTCCGGGTCTACGGTCCGAGTCATGAGTCACACGACGACACACGAGTTCCGCCGGTACGCGGAGATCCGAGCCGCCCTCGCCGACCCCGCGCTCGTCCCTCCGGCGCCGGGCCCCCTCGACGGGGCGCCCGGCGCGAGCGTCGCCTGGCTGCGGGCCGCCGTGGCGAGGTTCGCCTCCGGTGAGCCGCACCGGCGGCGGCGGGCGCTGGTGGAGGCCGAGCTCGCCCGCCTGTCCCCGGCCGATCTGCACCGGGCGGCCTCGGCGGCGCACGGGGAGGGTGATCTGCGGACGCGCGTGGTGAGCAGCCTGGCCGCCGCGCTGGACATGCCGGAGCCGGGGCGGATCGCCCGGGAGACGGCGGTGGTGGCGGACGCGTACTTCGGCGAGGACGGCGGGGCCGAGGCCGACCTGGCCGTCGCCCGGCTGGTCGCGCTGCTCGCGCCGGGCCCGGCGGACGAGACCCGCCTGGAGGCCGTCGCCAACCGCATCGGGCTGCTGGCCCAGGCATGCGCCGCGACCGCCACGCTGGTGGAGGCCGTCGCGGCGGCCGGGGCCGGGGTACCCACGGCCCGGGTGCTGCGGACCGATCCGCCGGTCCGGGTCATGCGCCGGACCGCCGCGCGCGCCACCCGGGTCGCCGGACGGGAGATCGCCGAGGGCGACGAGGTCCTGCTCGATCCGGCGTGCGCCCAGCAGGAGCACCCCGTGCCGCTCACCTTCGGCGCGCCGCCCCGGGTCTGCCCCGGCAGGGCGCACGCCCTCGCGCTGGCCGAGGGGCTGCTCGGGCGGCCGATGACCCCGTTCGCGCGCCTCCACCACCGGGGAAGGGCCCTGCTGCTGCCCAACGCCTGGGACCACGCGTCGGCCGCCGCGCTGGCGGCCGAGGGGTTCGAGGCGGTGGGGACCACCAGCCTGGGCGTGGCGGCGGGGCTCGGTCTGCCGGACGGGGCGGCCGCGACCGGGGAGGCGACCGTGGACCTGGCCCGGCGGCTCGGGCGGGGGTCGTTCCTGTTCAGCGTGGATGCCGAAGGGGGGTTCAGCGACGATCCGGCGGAGGTCGCCGAGTTCGCGCGCCGGCTGTACGGGGCGGGGGCGGCGGGGATCAATCTGGAGGACGGGCGGGCCGACGGCACCCTGGCACCGGTGGAGCTGCACGCCGCGAAGATCGCCGCCGTGAAGGAAGCGGTTCCCGAGCTGTTCGTCAACGCCCGCACGGACACGTACTGGCTGGGGGCCGAGCAGGAGCGGACCGCCGGCCGTCTCGCCGTCTACGAGCAGGCCGGTGCGGACGGGGTCTTCGTGCCGGGCCTTTCGGACCGGGCGGGGATCGCCGCCCTGACCGCCGTCCTCGTGACCCCGCTGAACGTGCTGTACAGCCCGGCCGGGCCCGGCATCGACGAGCTGAGCGCCCTGGGGGTCCGCCGGGTCAGCCTCGGCTCGCTGCTCTACCGGGAGGCGCTGGCCGGGGCCGTGTCCACGGCGGCCGCGATCCGGGACGGCGGCCCGGTGCGGGGCGGAGCGCTCTCGTACGCCGACGTGCAGGCGCTGGCACCGGGCGACGGGTCAGGGGGTCGCGGCGGAGACGACGTAGACGACCGGTGACATCGGGTCCGTCATGTCCACGGTGATGTCCTGGGTGGGGCGCGGGTCCTCGTTGGTGTGGGTGGTGCCCGCCCAGGTAGCGCCGTCACCGAAGTTCCAGCCGGCGATCTCGGTGTCGCGCTCGCCGACCGTGACCTTGCCGAGCTCCAGGGCCGCGCGGCCGGTGCCGACGTCGTTCAGGAAGGCGTCCAGGCCGTTGGACGTCGTGCGGAACTGCACGTACATCCGGCTGGCCTTCCAGTTGTTCGTCTCGTAGTACTGGACCTCGGTCGCGTAACCGGGGACGGGGACCTCGAAGATGCGGCGCAGCATCCGGGAGGGCCAGCCGGGGCGCAGTCCCTGCGCGGCGGCCTCGGCGGCCTTGTCCTGGCCGGAGCGGCGGCTCTGGCCCGCCGAGATCAGCAGGTATCCGGCGGGGACGCCGATGAGCAGCACGATGATCGTCGCCGTGATCAGGCGCCGGCGGATCAGCTGGCGGCGGGTCTCGGAGGGCGGCCCGTCGCCCTCGTCCGGCGGCGGCGACTGGCGCGGCACGACGGGGTGCTCGGCTGCGGTCATGGGTGTGGGGCCCCTAGGAAGTGCGGGTGTTGCGGTTGCTGCGGAGGGTGCTCGCCGCCTGGTCGTAGATCTGCGCGTACCGCTCGTACCGCTCGACGCGGCGGCGGTTGGTGCGGCGGAAGCGCCGCGCGACCAGCCGGGCGAGGTCCGCCGCACCGACCATACCGGCCTCCGGGCCGAGCTGCGCCTTGGTGATCCGGGCCTCGGGGCGGTAGCCGCGGCCGGTGAGCTGGCGCTTGAAGGCGTCCCGGGCCGGGCCGATGAGCAGGTCGTCGGCGGCGCTGACCCCGCCGCCGATGACGAAGCAGGAGGGGTCGAGCGCGGCGGCGAGATTGGCGATGCCGACGCCGAGCCACTGACCGATGTCCTGGAGGAGCTCGACGCACATCGCGTCGCCCTCGCGGGCCAGTTCGGTGATGAGCGGTCCGGTGATGTCCGGGACGTTGCCCTTGACGCGCTCAATGATCCCGTGGGCCACCGGCGAGTCGGCGGCGGCCAGCTCGCGGGCCTCGCGGACCAGCGCGTTCCCGGAGCTGTACTGCTCCCAGCAGCCGCGGTTGCCGCACGGGCAGCGGTGGCCGCCGGGCACGACCTGCATGTGGCCGAACTCACCGGCGACGCCGTACTTGCCGCGCTTGACCTGGCCGTCCTCCAGGATCGCGCCGCCGATGCCGGTGCCGAGGGTGATCATGACGAGGTGGTCCTCGCCGCGCCCCGCGCCGAAGCGCCACTCGGCCCAGGCGGCGGTGTTGGCGTCGTTGTCCACCATGACGGGGACGACGAGCCGAGAGGCGAGGGCGTCCCGCAGGGGCTCGTCGCGCCAGGCCAGGTGCGGGGCGAAGAGGACCTTGGAGCGGTCGGCGTCGACCCAGCCGGCCGCGCCGATGCCCACCGCGTGCACGTCGTGCCGGTCGGAGAGGTCGAGGACGAGCTCCACGATGGTGTCCTCGACGACCTTGGGGCTCTTGGACTTGTCCGGGGTCTCGGTGCGCACGGTCTCCAGGATCGTGCCGTCGGCGTCCACGACACCGGCCATGACCTTGGTGCCGCCGATGTCGATGCCGACGGTGGGGACCCGGGGCGCCGTGAGGTGCGAGCGCCTTTCCCGGGTGCCCACGGTCCGCAGGACGGTCGCGCGGGCGGAGCCGCGGTGTGCGAAGTCGCGGTACGTGCTCATCGTCCCTGACAGGTCTGGGGTAACCGGGTCAGGAGTGATCCCGGTGGCGGACGGCGCCCGTCTGCCCCGATTCTGCCACCCCGGGGGCGGCGGGGACGCCGGGCGCCTTCGCTACACCGCGTCTCCGGAGGTGCGCTCCAGCTCGTGGCTCAGCTCCTCCAGCTCGCTGCCGCCCGCCATCTGCCGGGTCAGTTCGTCCAGCGTGACGCTCTCCTTGGTGTGGCTGCCGGCCATGGCACCCCGCTTCAGGAGGACGAACCGGTCGCCGACGAGGTACGCGTGGTGCGGGTTGTGCGTGATGAGGACCACGCCGAGACCGGCGTCCCGGGCGGCCGCGATGTACTTCAGGACGACCCCGGACTGCTTCACGCCGAGCGCGGCCGTCGGCTCGTCCAGGACGAGGACCTTCGCGCCGAAGTGGACGGCGCGCGCGATGGCCACGCACTGCCGCTCGCCGCCGGACAGGGTGCCGATGGGCTGGTCCACGTCGCGCAGGTCGATGCCCATGCGGAGCAGCGCCGAGCGGGTCGTCTCGCGCATCAGCTTCACGTCGAGGCGCTTGAAGGGGCCGGCGCCGGTGGTCGGCTCGGAGCCCAGGAAGAAGTTGCGCCAGACCGGCATCAGGGGGACGACCGCGAGGTCCTGGTAGACGGTGGCGATGCCCCGGTCCAGGGCGTCGCGCGGGTTGGCGAGGGTGGTCTCCTCGCCGTCCACCAGGAACCGCCCGGCGTCGTGCCGGTGCAGCCCCGCGATGATCTTGATGAGGGTGGACTTGCCGGCGCCGTTGTCACCGAGCACACAGGAGATCTCGCCCGCGTGCACCTCCAGGGAGACGCCTTCCAGCGCCTTGATGTTGCCGTAGTACTTGGCCACGTCGTCCAGTTCGACGAGGGCCTGCCGGCCGGTTTCCTCGGGCCCCTCCGGGGCCTTGGGGGCCGTCATGTCGTCGCCTCCGCGCGCTTGCGTACCCATGCGTTGAGCAGGGTGGCCAGGAGCAGCATCGCCCCCAGGAAGAACTTGAACCAGTCCGGGTTCCACTCCGCGTACACGATGCCCTTGCTGGTCATGCCGAAGATCAGGGCACCGACCGCCGAGCCGATGGCGGAGCCGTAACCGCCGGTGATCAGGCAGCCGCCGATGACGGCCGCGATGATGTAGATCAACTCGTTTCCGACGCCCTCGCCGGACTGCACGACGTCGTAACTGAACAGCAGGTGCTGCCCGGAGACCCAGGCGGCGAAGGCGACGCCGAGGTAGAGCCCGATCTTGGTACGGATGACCGGGACGCCGACCGCGCGGGCCGCGTCGGCGCCGCCGCCGACGGCGAAGATCCAGTTGCCGAAGCGGGTGCGGAGCAGGATCCAGGTGGCGACGGCCACCAGTCCGGCCCACCACAGGAGCGTCACCTTGAGCTCGACGCCGCCGACGGTCCAGTACGAGGCGAAGAGCTTGCGGGCGGAGGGGAAGCCCTCCATGTCGCCGATGCCCTTCGTGGAGACGGTGCCGCTGATCAGCTTGGTCAGGCCCAGGTTGAGCCCGGTCAGCATCAGGAACGTGCCCAGCGTGATGATGAAGCTGGGCAGTTTCGTACGGGTCAGCATGAAGCCGTTGAACGCGCCGAAGGCGAGCGTGACCAGCAACGACACGAGGACGCCGACCCAGACGTTGGCCGTCATCTGGTAGCTGAACATCGAGGAGACCAGCGCGGAGCTGGTGACCATCACACCGGCCGACAGGTCGAACTCGCCGCCGATCATCAGAAGCGCGACCGGAGCCGCCATGATCCCGATGGTGGAGGCCGCGTACAGCACCGTGCCGAAGCTGGTGACGCGCAGGAAGCTGTCGGCGACGACCGCGAAGAAGAGGAAGACGGCGAGCGCGCCGACGACCGAGCCCAGCTCCGGGCGGCCGAGGAGCCTGCGCAGCGGTGAGGTGCGCAGCAGCCGTTCGTCGACGACGGCGGACGATCCGGGTCCGGCGGTCATCGGGTGCCCCGGTCGGCGTACTCGGCGAGCTGGGCGGCGTCCTTCGAGGTGATGATCTGCGGGCCGGTGAGGACCGGGCGGCCGCCGCCGAGGACGTTGCGGTTGTAGCGGTAGAGCCAGAGCAGGTCGACGGCCTCGTAGCCCTGGAGGTAGGGCTGCTGGTCGACGGCGAAGCCGAGGGTCCCGGCCTTCAGCGCGGCGGCGACCGCGGCGTTCAGGTCGAAGGTGTCGACCTCGGCCTTGCTGCCGGCGGTCTTCTTCGCCTTGACGGCGGCGTCCGCGAAGGGCGCGCCGAGCGTGACGACCGCGTCGATGTCCTTGTCGGACTGGAGCTTCGCCTCGATGGACGCCTGGACGTCGGGCATGTTGGTGCCCTCCACGTACAGGTTCTGCATCTGGCCGTCGAAGGTCTTCTTCGCGCCGGCGCAGCGCTGCTCGTGGCCCACGTTGCCCTGCTCGTGCAGGATGCAGAGGGCCTTCTTGCGGCCGCGCTTGTTCAGCTCGTCGCCGACGGCCTCACCGGCGATGGACTCGTCCTGGCCGATGTGGGTGAGCGCGCCGTACGCCTTGGACTCGGCGGAGCCCGAGTTCACCGTGATCACGGGGATGCCGGCGCGGACGGCCTTGGCGACGACGTCCTTCAGGGCGTCGGGCTTGGCCAGCGTGACGATCAGCCCGTCGACCTTCTTGTCGATGGCCGCCTGCACCAGCTGGGCCTGCTGCTGGCCCTCGTCGTTCTTCGAGTACAGGAAGTTGATGTTGTCCTTCTTGGCCGCCATCTCGGCGCCCTTCTGGACGATGTCCCAGAAGGTGTCGCCGTCGCCCGAGTGGGTGACCATGGCGAACGTCCAGCGGGGCGTGTTCACCGCGGCCCGGCCTTCGGCCGCGGCCTTGGCCGCACGCTCCTCCGCCCGCTTGCCGCCGGTGCTGCTGCATCCCATGAGGGACACCCCCAGCACCGCCGCAAGCACGGCGCCCATCGCACGTACCCCTGTCCGAACCCTTGCCACGACGCCGTGCCCTTCTTGTGCTGCTCGCTGTGCTGCTGCCGGTGGAGCCGGGGCCCTGTGGTCCCGGCCCGGCTGGGCAAGTATCCCCGAGCCCGCGCCGCCGCAACCCGGAGGGGCACGAAGAGGACGGCGGCGCGTCGCTCACCAGCGCACCGGCAGGCGGCGCACCCCCCGGATCAGCGTCCCGGGCAGCCAGTCGAACGGGGCGGCCTCGGGGTCGGCCGCCAGGCCGGGGCAGCGTTCGAGGAGGGCACGGATCGCGATGCGGCCCTCCATCCGGGCCAGCGGGGCGCCCATGCAGAAGTGGATGCCGTGACCGAAGGCGAGGTGGCCGCGGGTGTCACGGCGGATGTCGAAGCGGTCGGGCTCGGGGTAGCGGGCGGGGTCGCGGTCGGAGCCCGCGAGCGAGACGAGGACCGCGTCGCCGGCCCCGATGGTCCGGGAACCGACCTCGACCGGCTCCCGGGCGAACCGGAGGGTGGCCGTCTCGACGGGGCCGTCGTAGCGCAGCATCTCCTCGACCGCGCCGTCGAGCAGCGAGAGGTCGGCGCGGAGCGCGGCGAGCTGGTCGGGGTGGGCGAGAAGGGCGCGTACACCGTTGGAGATGAGGTTGACCGTCGTCTCGTGGCCGGCGACGAGCAGCAGGAAGGCCATGCCGACCAGCTCGTCGGGCGACAGCGCGTCGTCGTCCTCGTGACGGGCGGCGATCAGGGCGCTGAGCAGGTCGTCGCCGGGTGAGCGGCGCTTCTCCTCGATCAGCTCCGTGAGGTAGCCGCCCATGGCGCGCACCGCCTCGCCCTCCTCCACCGCGTCCGCGGGGGCGACGACGCCGTTGGACAGCTTGCGGAAGGCGGACCGGTCCAGGTCGGGGACGCCGAGCAGTTCGCAGATCACGGTCATGGGGAGCGGGAAGGCGAGCGCGTCCACGAGGTCGGCACGGCCTTCGGGGACCATCAGGTCGAGGAGTTCACCGGTGATCTCCTCGACCCGGGGGCGCAGCGCCTCGATCCGGCGGGCGGTGAACTCGCGGGCGACGAGCTTGCGCAGCCGGGTGTGGTCGGGCGGGTCCGTCTCCAGCATGTTGGCGTTGATCGGGTCGCCGCCGGTCTCGCCGGGCAGCGCCCGCCAGTCCTTGCCGAAGCGCTGGTCGGCCAGGACGGCCCGGCCCTCGTCGTGGCCGACGACGAGCCAGATGCTGTCGAACTCGTCGGTGCGGACGAGGTGGACGGGTCCGGCCGCGCGCATCCGCTCGTAGTAGGGGTACGGATCCGCGGTGAAGTCGGCCAACCCGCTGAGATCCACATCGACTTCGGTCATGGGCCCGCCCTCCCGGTCGTGTCGTCCCCGCTCCGAGGACCGGCCCGTTCAGCGTATGCCGGGATGCCTGCCGGGAACGAGGGGCTTCAGGCCGGATTCGATCCGCTCCAGAGCCTGTTCCGCGGAGATCCCCTGGGCAGCTTCAGTCGTCGAGCAGACCGGCGTCGTGGACGAGCAGGGCGATCTGGACGCGGTTGTTGAAGCCGAACTTGGCGAGAATGCGGGAGACCTGGGTCTTCACCGTGGCGACGCTGAGGTAGAGCGTCGCGGCGATCTCCGCGTTGGACCGGCCTTGTCCCACGGCGACGGCCACCTCGCGCTCCCGGTCCGCGAGGAGCGCGATCCGCTCGCGCGCCCGGGCGGCCCGGTCGACGCGTTCCTCCTGCCCGGTGCCCGCCGCCCGGGCCATGAGCTGCCGGGTGACGGCGGGTGAGAGGACCGGGTCACCGGCCGCGACCCGGCGCACCGACTCCACGATGCGGGCGGGCGGGGTGTCCTTGAGGACGAAGCCGGCGGCCCCGGCGCGGATGGCGCGGAGCACCTGCTCGTCGGCGTGGAAGGTGGTCAGGACGACGATCTCCGGGGCGTCGGGCCGGGCGCGCAGCGCTTCGGTGGCGGTCAGGCCGTCCATGACCGGCATCCGGATGTCCATCAGGACCACGTCGGGCCGCAGCCGGTCGACCAGCTCCGCGGCCTCGCTGCCGTCGGCGCCCTCGCCCACGATGTCGATGTCGTCGGCGCCGCCCAGCATCAGGGTCAGCCCGGCCCGGACGAGCGGGTCGTCGTCGATGATCAGGAGCCGGACAGGCGCGTCGGTCATGACGCCCACGGTAGCCAGGCCCGCACCGCGAAACCGCCGCCGGGGGTGGGCCCGTGGTCGAGGCGGCCTCCGGCGAGGGTGGCCCGTTCGGTGAGGCCGATGAGCCCCTGGCCGGAGCCGGGTACCGGGGTGAAGGGTTCGGTGGGGGCCGGGTTGCGCACGTCCACGGTGATGCCCTGCCCGGGTCCGCCGGTGACGGCGACGGTGACCTCGGTGCCGGGGGCGTGTTTGCGGGCGTTGGTCAGCGCCTCCTGGGCGATGCGGTAGACGGTGCGCCCGGAGGCGGCGGGCACGGCGCCGGGGTCGGCGAGGCGGTTGTCCAGGGCGACCTTCATGCCCGCCTCCCGGGACTCGGTGACGAGGGCGTCGAGCGTGGCGAGGGTCGGCTGCGGGCGGTTGCCGTCGGGGTCGCCGTCCCGGGGGCCGCGGAGTACGCCGATGATCTCGCGGAGGTCCTGGAGCGCCTCGTGGGAGCTGTCCCGGATGACCCCGGCGGCGCGGGCGACCTCGGCCGGGGGCGCGTCGGGCCGGAATTCCAAGGCCCCGGCGTGGACGCTGAGGAGGGTCAGCCGGTGGGCGAGCACGTCGTGCATCTCCCGGGCGATCTCCTCGCGGGCGAGCCGCTGGGCCTGTTCGGCGCGGAGGGCGGCCTCGGTCTCGGCGCGCACGGCGCGTTCCCGGAGGGAGACGACGAGCTGGCGCCGGGAGCGCACGATCATGCCCCAGCTGAGGACGAGCAGGATCAGCAGGAGCCCGATGACGGTGGACGCCAGGAACGACGTGTCCGGGTCGGGGCGCACGTACGGCTGTACGGGGGCGGCGGCCAGCGCCCCCAGGCCGACGAGGGCGACCGGGCGGAAGGGCCGGTGGACGGCCAGGCTGAACAGCGCGACGAGCAGGGCGCCCGCCGCGACCGGTTCGACGGTGGCCAGCAGGGTCAGGACGACGGCGAGCGCGACCGGCCAGCGGCGCCGGAACCACAGGGCGCAGCAGGCGGCGGCACCGACGAGCGAATCGACCAGCACGACGGCGTCCGGGGTGGTGGGGTCGGCCGCGATCGCGGCGAGCGTCGCCAGGCCGATACCGGCCGCGCAGAGGAACGCGGTGAGGTCGACGGCCCAGTCCCGCACGGTACGGCGGGACCGGCCGCGGTCACCCGGCAGCTCGGGTCCGGCCATCGCCGAGGGCAGCAGCCAGGGGTACTCCGTACGCGTCATGTCGACAAAGCTACGCATGTGGGCGGTGGGTTCCGGGTGTCCGGCCCCCGGGAGCGACGAAAGTCGCGGAGTCGGGGACTTTCGGACCCGGCGGGCAGCCCACCGGCCGACGCGGCGGCGCCGCCCGGGCGGCCAGGCTCGGGGCCATGAAGAAATTCTGCGAGACGGCCGGCTTCCTGGTCTTCGTCCAGGGGGTCGCCGGTCTGCTCCATGTGTGGTTCGACTGGTTCCGCTTCTTCAACCTGGTGCAGCGGCTGCCGTTCGCCGCCGAGTACCCGCTCTTCGTGTCGATCGTGCTGGTGGTGGCGGGGGTGGCCGTCATGGTCGCGGCGGACGCGATCAAGGAGTGAGCCGGTCAGGGCGCGCCCTGGTCCGCGCTGCGCCGTCCCCAGGCCGTTCCGGCCAGCACCAGCACGGCGCCCGCCGCCCCGGCGATGCCCAGGCGCTCGCCGCCGATCGCGATGCCGGCGGCGGCGGCCCACAGCGGTTCCGTTCCGAGCAGCAGGCTGACCCGGGACGGCGAGGTGCGGCGTACGGACCACATCTGCACGAAGAACGCGAAGAGCGTGCAGAACACCGAGAGGAAGAGCAGCCCGCCCCACTCCCGGGCCCCGAACCCGGCGGCGACCGTCCAGGGTGCCGCCCCGGTCCCCGGCGCCGCGGCCAGCAGGGCGAAGACGGCGACGGCGCTGCCGAGCTGCACGGTCGTCAGGGACAGCGCGTCCGCGCCGTCCACCGACTTGATGCGGGCCATGAGCAGGACGTGCAGGGTCCGGGCCAGGGCGGCGGCCAGCATGAGCAGGTCGCCGGCCGAGGGGCTGGTGAACCCGCCGCCCTGGGTGAGCAGCACCACCCCGGCCACCGATAGCCCGGCGGCGGCGAGGAAGGATCCCGTCGGCCGGGTCCGGGTGACGGCGGCCTCCGCGAGCGGGGTGAAGATCATGGTGAGGCTGATGATGAGCCCGGCGTTGGTCGCCGAGGTGTGCACGATGCCGTACGTCTCCACCAGGAAGATCCCGCTGAGCACGAGGCCCAGCAGCCCGGCGCCCCGCCACTGCGCCGCGCTCAGCGTGCGCAGCCTGCGCCATCCGGTGACCGCTAGGACGGGCAGCACCACGGCGAACCGCAGCACGAGCACGGCGACGACGGTCCCCGGGGTGGTGATGCCCTTGGCGGCGAGATAGCTGGAGCCCCAGACCACCGCGACCAGCAGGACGGGCAGATCGGTGAGCCAGGCCCGGCGCGGCGGGGCGAGCAGGGGGGCGGGGACGGCGGCGGAGGACAACGGGGCTCCTGCTCTCTCCACAGGGACGACGTGGAGACGACACCGGCTCGCACTGGGGGACGATCACGCTACCGGGCGCCGGCCTGCGATGGCGAGCCCCCGGGCGGACGCCGGCCGCCTCGTGGTCGGCGTCCGTTTCCCGCCGGTGCCCGGGGCGCCGAACGACTTTCCTGGATCCCGTCAGCACAACCGGCGACGGACAGGAACCACGATGAACACCACCCCGAACACCCCCCGCACCGCGCTCGTCACCGGCGGCAGCCGGGGCATCGGCGCCGCGACCGCCCTGCGGCTCGCCCGGGACGGCGCCGACGTGGCGCTGACGTACGTAAAGGACGAGGGCGCCGCCAAGGAGGTCGTCGCCGCGATCGAGGCGACCGGCCGCCGCGCGGTCGCGCTCCGGGCCGACTCGGCCGACCCGGAGGCCGCCGCCTCGGCGGTGCACCGGGCGGCGGAGGAGCTCGGGCGGCTGGACATCCTGGTGAACAACGCCGGGATCGGCGTCCTCGGCCCCATCGGCACCCTGACGCCCGCCGACGTGGACCGGGTCCTCGCCGTGAACGTCCGGGCGGTGTTCCTCGCCTGCCGGGCGGCGGCCGAGGTGATGGAGCGCGGGGGCAGGATCATCTCCCTCGGTACGGCCCTGAGCCGGCACGCGGGCGGCCCCGGCGGGACGCTCTACGCGATGAGCAAGTCCGCGCTCTCCGGCCTGACCAAGCCGCTGGCCCGCGAACTGGGCCCGCGCGGCATCACGGTCAACCTGGTCCAGCCGGGCGCCGTGGACACCGACATGAACCCCGCCGACGGCCCCTTCGCCGACGGCCAGCGCGCGGCCAACGCACTGGACCGGTTCGGCACGGCGGAGGAGATCGCCGCGCTGATCTCGTACCTCGCGGGCGCGGAGGCCGCGTTCGTCACCGGGGCCGAGCTGGTCGTGGACGGCGGTCACGCCGCCTGACGCCGCCCTGCCGCCCGCCGCCTCCCCGCCTACGCTGGGCGGGGAGGCATCCCCCGTAACGGCAGGCGACGAGAAGGGACGATCATGTCCGGAATCCCGGTGCACACCCTGAACGACGGCCGTACGATCCCGGCGGTCGGGCTCGGTACCTATCCGCTGGACGACGACGCGGCGGAGAAGGCCGTCTCCGGAGCCCTGGACCTCGGCTACCGGCTCGTGGACACCGCGCTGAACTACGGCAACGAGACCGGGACCGGGCGCGGCATCGTCCGCAGCGGAGTGCCGCGCGAGGAGGTCTTCGTCACGACCAAGGTGCCCGGCCGGCACCACGGCTACGAGAAGACGCTCGCCTCGTTCGAGGAGTCCCGGAGCAATCTCGGCCTGGACTACGTGGACCTCTATCTCATCCACTGGCCGCTGCCCAGGGTGGGGCTCTACGTGGACACCTGGCGGGCGCTGGTCAAACTGCGCGAGGAGGGGCTCGTCCGGTCGGTCGGGGTCTCCAACTTCACCGCCGAGAACCTGAGGCGGCTGGCGGAGGAGACGGGTGTGGTGCCCGCCGTGAACCAGGTCGAGCTGCACCCCCGGCTGCCCCAGGAGGAGCTGCGCGCAGTGCACGCGGCGATGGGGATCGTCACGCAGAGCTGGAGCCCGCTGGGGCGCGGCCGGGACCTGCTGGCCGACCCGGAGGTGGTGGCGGTCGCCGAGGCGCACGGCGTCACCCCGGGCCAGGCGGTGCTGCGCTGGCACACCCAGCTCGGGGCGGTCCCGGTCCCGAAGTCGGCCGATCCGGGGCGGCAGCGGGAGAATCTGGACCTGTTCGGGTTCGAGCTGACGCCCGAGGAGCTGGGGCGGATCTCGAACGGGCGGCGGGAGCGGTTCGGCGGGGACCCCGAGGAGCACGAGGAGTTCTGACTGCTCCCTCGCGCTCCTCGGAGTACGGCGCGTTCAGCCGCCGAGCTCCGCGTGGCGGGCGGCCAGCCGGGCCGCGCCGCGTTCGGTGAGCGAGCCGAAGAGGCGGAGCCGTGAGATGCCGCCGTCCGGGAAGATGTCGATCCGGACCTGGTCGGCGCGTACCGCCTCCGTCAGCACGAAGCGGTGGTCGGTGTCGGGCTGGAGCCGGGTCCGGGGCAGGAACTCGGTCCACTCGCCGGTCTCCGCGTCCCGGGCGGTGAGCCGGGCCCAGCCCGCCGCGTTCCCCTTCAGGCAGGCGGTGTCGATCCCGACGGCGCGGATGTCCGCCTCTTCCACCAGGTGGTAGTGGATCCAGTCGTTGCCCCGGTCGCGTCGGCGGCGGGTCTCCCAGCCGTCGTCCATCTTGTGGGAGCGGCCGGGCTGGATGGTGTGGGTGGCCGGGGAGTAGAAGCGGTCGGAGGCGTCCTCGACCCGGCCGCCGTTCTCCAGGGCGACGACGTCGAACGTGCCGAGCGCGGTCAGCCAGGCGGGGTCCGGGGCGACCTCGCCGTAGACCCGCAGACGGGCGACGCCGCCGTCCGGGTGCTGGTTGAGCCGCAGATGCGTGAAGCGGCGCTCCACGTCGACGGCGAACCCGTTGGCCGCGTGGCCGCCGACGGCGGTACGGGGGACGAGTGTCGTCCACTTCACGTCCGGGGCGAGCAGCTCCTCCGGCGAGGGCGAGCCGGGCAGCGAGACGGCCTCGACGGAGACGGCCTGCGGGTAGTTCCCGCGGAAGTGGGCGGTGTCCACGACCAGGCCGCGCACGATGCCGGGGGCGCCGAGCCGGATCAGCGCCCAGTCGTGGTCCTCGTCCTCCGGGTGCGGCCGCTCGGCGCTCGCACCGCGCCGGCGGCGGGTCTCCCAGCCGTCCATGATCTTGCCCTTGTGCCCGAAGCGTTCCGGGTCGAAGTGGGCGGGCTCCGGCTTGAGCAGGTTCTCGCGCTCCGCGAAGAACTCGTCGTTGGCGGCGATCACGCCGGCGCCGAGCCGCCGGTCGGCGAGGTCGACGAGGTGGGTGAAGGGGAGGTCCGCGGTGCGGTAGTCGGCGTACGGGTCGCCGCCCCCGTACGGGTTCGCGTCGCCGGTGAAGTGCGCTGTCGCCGTCATGCTCGGGAGTCCCTTGTCTGGAGGCGGCCGGTGGGTTCGGAGAGGACGCCGTCGGCGGCGATGCGCACGCCGCGCAGCCAGGTGGAGCGCACCACGCCGTGCAGGGTGCGGCCGGCGTACGCGGTGACCTGGTTGCGGTGGAAGAGCTCGGCCGCGTCGACGGTGAAGGTGGCGTCGGGCGCCAGGACCGCGAAGTCGGCGTCGCGGCCCGCCTCGATGGCGCCCTTGTGGCGCAGCCCGGCCAGGGCGGCGGGGGCGGCGGACATCCAGCGGGCGACGTCGTCCAGGGTGTGGCCGCGCCGGCGGGCCTCGGTCCAGATGGCGGGCAGGCCGAGCTGGAGGGAGGAGATCCCGCCCCAGGCGGAGGCGAAGTCCGGGGTCTTCAGGTCGGTGGTGCACGGCGAGTGGTCGGAGACGATGCAGTCGATGGTGCCGTCGGCGAGGCCCTGCCACAGCGCGTCCTGGTTGGCGGCCTCCCGGATCGGCGGGCAGCACTTGAACTCGGTGGCCCCGTCGGGGACCTCCTCGGCGGTGAGGGTGAGGAAGTGCGGGCAGGTCTCGACCGTGAGCCGGACCCCCTCGCGCCGGGCGGCGGCGATCAGCGGAAGTGCGTCGCTGGACGAGAGGTGCAGGACGTGGACGCGGGCGTTCAGCCGCCGGGCGTGGGCGATCAGGCCCTCGATGGCGGTGTTCTCGGCGTCGCGCGGCCGGGACGCCAGGAAGTCCGCGTAGGCCGGTCCGGCCTGCTGCGGCGCGGAGGCCAGGTGGTGGGGGTCCTCGGCGTGCACGATGAGCAGCCCGCCGAACCCGGTGATCTCGGCCATGGACCGGGCCAGCTGCTCCTGGTCCAGCTCGGGGAACTCCTCGACGCCGGACGGCGACAGGAAGCACTTGAAACCGAAGACCCCTGCCTCGTGGAGCGGGCGCAGGTCCTTGACGTTGGTGGGGATCGCGCCGCCCCAGAAGCCGGTGTCGACGTGCGCCTTGGGCGCGGCGACGCCCTGCTTGATCCGCAGGTTCTCGACGGTGGTGGTGGGCGGCAGCGAGTTGAGGGGCATGTCGAGCAGCGTGGTGATGCCGCCGGCCGCCGCCGCGCGGGTGGCGGTCCAGAAGCCCTCCCACTCGGTACGGCCGGGGTCGTTCACGTGGACGTGGGTGTCCACGAGGCCGGGCAGCAGGACGTCGTCCCCGAAGTCCTCGACGCGGGCATCGGCCGGCGCCCCGGTGTCGTACGGCAGAACGGCGTCGATGGTCCCGCCGGTGACGGCGACCGATGCGGGCCGCGTCCCCTCGGGGGTGACGACGCGCGTCGAGCGCAGTAGCAGCTTCACGTCCGGACCGGACACCGGTGCTCCTCACTTCGCACTTTCAACGAACTGTTGAAGGAGTCTTCACTCGGGAGCGCACCCCGTCAAGACCTCTCCCCCGCGCCCCGCCCGGTTCCGGAGTCATACTGGAGGTTTCCACGAAGTAAAAGGTCAATTTCGGAGTGTGGAACGTAGAATGGGCCAGGTGCCGCGCGGCCGGAGCACCGCACGGCCCGCGGACACCCGGACAAACGGGCGCTGACCGGCCCTGACGGCCCCCGTCGGCTGTGGGCGGGCCGGAAAGGGCCCGGTAGGCTGCTGCCTCGCTCCCCCGCTTCGAAAGGACCGTTGACGTGCCGCCGTCCCACGCCAGCACTTCCGACTCCAAGCCCGCCGGTTCCAGCGGTGGTGTGCAGTCCCTTGAGCGCGCCTTCGACCTGCTGGAGCGGATGGCCGACGCGGGGGGCGAGGTCGGCCTGAGCGAACTCTCCGCGAGCAGCGGACTTCCGCTGCCCACGATCCACCGCCTGATGCGCACGCTGGTCCTGTGCGGTTACGTACGTCAGCAGCCGAACCGGCGTTACGCGCTCGGCCCCCGCCTCATCCGCCTCGGCGAGTCCGCCGCACGGCTGCTCGGCACCTGGGCGCGCCCCTATCTGGCCCGGCTGGTCGAGGAGACCGGCGAGACGGCCAACATGGCGCTGCTCGACGGCGACGAGATCGTGTACGTGGCGCAGGTGCCGTCCAAGCACTCGATGCGCATGTTCACCGAGGTGGGCCGCCGGGTGCTGCCGCACTCCACGGGCGTCGGCAAGGCGCTGCTCGCGCACACCCCGCCGGACGAGGTGCGCGCCCTGCTCGCCCGCACCGGGATGCCCGCCGCCACCGAGAAGACGATCACCACGCCCGACGGCTTCCTGGAGGCGCTGGAGCAGGTGCGCCGGCTGGGCTACGCGGTGGACGACAACGAGCAGGAGATAGGGGTCCGCTGCCTGGCGGTCTCGGTGCCCGACTCCCCCACCTCCGCCGCCATCTCGATCTCCGGCCCGGCGGGCCGGGTCACCGAGGCGGCCACCGAGCGGATCGTGCCGATCCTCCAGCAGGCGGCCAAGGAGCTGTCGGACGCGCTGGCGAGCAGCGGCGCCGCGGGCTGAGAGGCCGTGGGGGGGGGGGGGGGGGGGGGGGGGGGGGGGGGGGGGGGGGGGGGGGGG
>NZ_JBMNDO010000088.1:0-33571 GCF_052542855.1 Streptomyces sp. SAS_281 | reverse complement strand
GTCGCCCGGCCGGAAGGACCCGGCCGGGCGACGACGTACGACTGTGCGGGACTACTGGGCGCCGAAGCGCGAGCGCCACGCCTCCAGGTCCTCGTCGGTGATCTTGGCGAAGAGCACCGGCGGCACCGTGAAGGCGGTCCCGGCCGGCACGGACGCCAGGGCGCGGGCCTCGTCGGCGCTCACCCACGTCGCCGTGTCGTCCGCCAGGGCGAACGCCTCGCGCATCGCCCGCGCGGACGAGGGGATGAACGGCTCCGAGACGACCGCGTACAGGTGGATCAGGTTCATCGCGGTGCGCAGGGTGAGCGCGGCGCCCTCCTGGTCGGTCTTGATCTCCAGCCAGGGGGCCTTCTCCTCCAGGTAGGAGTTGCCCGCGCTCCACAGCGCCCGCAGAGCCTGGGCGGCCTTGCGGAACTGGAGCGCCTCCATGTGGCCCTCGTACTCCGCGAGCAGCCGCGCGATCTCCTCGCCCAGCTTCCGCTCGGCGTCCCCGGCCTCCTTGCCCGCCGGGACGTCGTCGCCGAACCGCTTGCGGGAGAAGGACAGCACCCGGTTCACGAAGTTGCCGAGGGTGTCGGCCAGGTCCTTGTTCACCGAGGTGGCGAACAGCTCCCAGGTGAAGGAGGTGTCGTCCGACTCCGGGGCCTGCGCCATCAGGAAGTAGCGCCAGTAGTCGGCGGGCAGCAGTTCGAGGGCGGTGTCCGAGAAGATGCCGCGCTGCTGCGACGTCGAGAACTTGCCGCCGTAGTAGTTCAGCCAGTTGAACGCCTTGACGTGGTCGACCCGCTTGACCGGCTCACGGGTGCCGATCTGCATGGCGGGGAACATCACCGTGTGGAACGGGACGTTGTCCTTGGCCATGAACTGCGTGTACCGGACGTCGGACGCCTCGTACCACCAGGACTTCCAGTCCCGGCTCTCCGGCTCCAGGTCCGCCCACTCCTTCGTCGCCCCGAGGTACTCGATGGGGGCGTCGAACCAGACGTAGAAGACCTTGCCCTCGGCCGCCAGCTCCGGCCAGGTGTCGGCCGGGACGGGCACGCCCCACTCCAGGTCACGGGTGATCGACCGGTCGTGCAGGCCCTCGGTGAGCCACTTGCGGGCGATCGAGGACGCCAGGTGCGGCCACTCGTCGCTGGTCCCGTCGATCCACGCCTCGACCTCGCCGGACAGCTTCGACTGGAGGAGGAAGAGGTGCTTGGTCTCCCGGACCTCCAGCTCGCTGCTGCCGCTGATCGCGGAGCGCGGCTCGATCAGGTCCGTCGGGTCCAGGACACGGGTGCAGTTCTCGCACTGGTCGCCGCGCGCCTTGTCGTACCCGCAGTGCGGGCACGTACCGACGATGTAGCGGTCCGGCAGGAAGCGGTCGTCGGCGATCGAGAAGACCTGGCGGATCGCCCGCTCCTCGATGAAGCCGTTCTCGTGCAGCTTGCGGGCGAAGTGCTGGGTGATCTCGCGGTTCTCGGCGGAGGAGCTGCGCCCGAAGTAGTCGAAGGCGAGCCCGAACCCGTCGTAGACCGCCTTCTGCGCGTCGTGCTGCTGTGCGCAGAACTCGGCCACCGGCAGCCCGGCCGCCTTCGCGGCCAGCTCCGCCGGGGTGCCGTGCTCGTCGGTGGCGCAGATGTACAGCGCCTCCTCGCCCCGCTGGCGCAGATACCGCGTGTAGACGTCCGCCGGGAGCATCGACCCGACCAGGTTCCCCAGGTGCTTGATCCCGTTGATATAGGGAAGCGCGCTGGTGATCAGGTGTCGAGTCATCGTCGGATGCTCCCAATTTCTACGGTGCGGATGCCTCTGTCGCAGGCCGTTCGCATCCTATCGAATGGGGGACAGCCCCCTTTACCGGATTTCCTCCTACGCGCGCAGTGCGACGCCGTGGCGAGTGCGCAGACGGCGGATCTCCCACCAGGCCAGGGCCGATACGGACGCGGGACCGCCGATCATGGCCAGGAACTGGATGAGCGGCGGCCCGGGAGGCGGGCCGCTCGCGACGAGGCCGATGATCATGAACCCGGGGCATGGCGAGGTAACCGGTGAGGAGGAAGCCCAGCAGGACGGACTTCGTCCCGGCGCCGGCTTCCGTGACGCGGACCCCGGCGCCGCGGAGCAGCAGGAGGTCCTCGGGTCCGATGTCAGGACGGTGACGGGGGCGTGCGGCTCACCCGGGGTCCGTCGGGTCCGCTGCGCCGCCGCGGAGAACCGCCCGCTCGGGCGCCGACCGCCGCCCGGTCGGCGGGCCGGGGCCGGCTTCGGCGGCCGATGACCCGGCCGGCCGTGACGGACAGGCCCCGAGCAGCGCCGGAAGGGACGAACGTGCTGTCCGGGGCCCGGGGCCTCAGCACTCGATGATGTTCACCGCGAGCCCGCCCCGCGCCGTCTCCTTGTACTTGACGGACATGTCCGCGCCGGTCTCCTTCATCGTCTTGATGACCTTGTCCAGGGAGACCTTGTGGCTGCCGTCGCCGCGCAGGGCCATCTTCGCCGCCGTGACCGCCTTCACCGCGGCCATGCCGTTGCGCTCGATGCACGGGATCTGGACGAGTCCGCCGACCGGGTCGCAGGTGAGGCCCAGGTTGTGTTCCATGCCGATCTCGGCGGCGTTCTCCACCTGCTCGGGGGTGCCGCCCAGGACCTCGGCGAGGGCGCCGGCGGCCATGGAGCAGGCGGAGCCGACCTCGCCCTGGCAGCCGACCTCGGCGCCGGAGATGGAGGCGTTCTCCTTGAACAGCATGCCGATCGCACCGGCCGCCAGCAGGAAGCGGACGATGCTGTCGTCCTTCTCGGCCTCCGTCGCGCCGCCCGCCGCGAAGTTCATGTAGTAGTGCAGGACGGCCGGGATGATGCCGGCCGCGCCGTTCGTCGGGGCGGTGACCACGCGGCCGCCCGCCGCGTTCTCCTCGTTGACCGCCATCGCGTAGAGGGTGATCCACTCCATGGCGTGCGTCTGGGGGTCGCCCTCCGCGCGCAGCTGGCGGGCGGTCTTCGCGGCGCGGCGGTGCACCCTGAGGCCGCCGGGCAGGACGCCCTCGCGGGACATGCCGCGCGTCACGCACGCCTGCATGGCCCGCCAGATGCCGAGGAGCCCGGAGCGGATCTCCTCCTCGGTGCGCCAGGCGCGCTCGTTCTCCAGCATCAGCGAGGAGATCGAGAGACCGGTCTCGCGGGCCAGCCGCAGCAGCTCGTCGCCGGTGCGGAAGGGGTGCTTCAGGACCGTGTCGTCGAGCACGATCCGGTCCTCGCCCACGGCGTCCTCGTCCACGACGAAGCCGCCGCCGACCGAGTAGTACGTCTTCTCCAGGAGTGGGGCGCCGTCGGCGTCGTACGCGAAGACGGTCATGCCGTTGGCGTGGTACGGCAGCGCCTTGCGGCGGTGCAGGACCAGCTGCTCGTCCGCGTCGAAGGGGATCTCGTGCATCCCGAGCAGGTTGATCCGGCCGCCGGTGCGGATCGCCTCGACCCGTTCGTCGGCCGTCTCGACGTCGACGGTGCGCGGGGACTCGCCCTCCAGGCCGAGCAGGACCGCCTTGGGGGTGCCGTGGCCGTGGCCGGTGGCGCCGAGGGAGCCGTACAGCTCGGCCCGGATCGAGGCGGTGTGGGCGAGCAGGCCCTCGTTCTTCAGACGGCGCGCGAACATACGGGCCGCGCGCATGGGGCCGACCGTATGGGAGCTGGACGGGCCGATGCCGATCGAGAACAGGTCGAAGACCGAGATGGCCACGGGGGAACTCCTCAAAGTTGGTAGACGCCGTTGTCTGCCGGGTGGTGCGGTACGGGCGCGCGGGCGGCCCGGAGTGCAAGAGACAAAGCGGAGGGGACAAGGGACGGGGCACCCGCCCACTGTTCAGTGTGCGGGTGCCCCTCCCGTAGGCGCGAATGCGCCGGGTCGGCTACTTCAGGCCGGGGTACAGCGGGAACTTCTCGGCCAGCTTCGCGACCCGGGCCTTCAGGCCGTCCGCGTCGTAGGACGGCTTGAGGGCCGAGGCGATGATCTCGGCGACCTCGGTGAAGTCCTCGGCGCCGAAGCCGCGGGTGGCCAGGGCCGGGGTGCCGATCCGGAGGCCGGAGGTGACCATCGGCGGGCGCGGGTCGTTGGGGATCGCGTTCCGGTTGACCGTGATGCCGATCTCGTGGAGCCGGTCCTCGGCCTGCTGCCCGTCCAGCTCGGAGTTGCGCAGGTCCACCAGGACCAGGTGCACGTCGGTGCCGCCGGACAGGACGGAGACGCCCACCTCGGTGACGTCGGGCTGGACCAGGCGCTCGGCCAGGATGCGGGCGCCCTCCAGGGTGCGCTGCTGGCGCTCCTTGAACTCCTCGCCCGCCGCGACCTTGAAGGAGACCGCCTTGGCCGCGATCACGTGCTCCAGCGGGCCGCCCTGCTGACCCGGGAAGACCGCCGAGTTGATCTTCTTGGCGAGCTCCTGGGTGGAGAGGATCACACCGCCGCGCGGACCGCCGAGGGTCTTGTGCGTGGTGGTGGTGACGACGTGGGCGTGCGGCACCGGGTTGGGGTGCAGGCCCGCGGCGACCAGACCGGCGAAGTGCGCCATGTCGACCATCAGGTACGCGCCGACCTCGTCCGCGATGCGGCGGAAGGCGGCGAAGTCCAGCTGACGCGGGTACGCGGACCAGCCGGCGACGATCAGCTGCGGCTTGGACTCCTTGGCCAGGCGCTCGACCTCGGCCATGTCCACGACACCGGTGTCGTCCACGTGGTACGGGACCACGTTGTAGAGCTTGCCGGAGAAGTTGATCTTCATGCCGTGGGTCAGGTGACCGCCGTGCGCCAGGTTCAGGCCCATGATCGTGTCGCCCGGCTTCAGCAGCGCGAACATCGCGGCGGCGTTCGCCTGCGCACCGGAGTGCGGCTGGACGTTCGCGGCCTCGGCGCCAAAGAGCGCCTTGATCCGGTCGATCGCGATCTGCTCGACCACGTCGACGTGCTCACAGCCGCCGTAGTAGCGGCGGCCGGGGTAGCCCTCGGCGTACTTGTTGGTCAGGACGGAGCCCTGCGCCTCCATGACCGCGACCGGAGCGAAGTTCTCCGAAGCGATCATTTCGAGCGTGGACTGCTGGCGCAGGAGCTCGGCGTCGACGGCGGCGGCGACGTCCGGGTCCAGCTCGTGGAGTGAGGAGTTGAGAAGCGACATCAGGTGGTCCCTTGGGGTCTTTAGTTGCCGGAGAACTCGGTGTACTCGTCGGCGGAGAGCAGGTCCTTCGGCTCCTCCGCGACGCGCACCTTGAACAGCCAGCCGCCTTCGAACGGAGCGGAGTTCACCAGCGACGGATCGTCCACGACGGCCTGGTTGGACTCCGTGATCTCACCGGTCACCGGCGAGTACAGATCGCTGACCGACTTGGTCGACTCCAGCTCGCCGCAGGTCGCGCCCGCGGTCACCGTGTCACCGACCTCGGGGAGCTGGGCGAAGACGACGTCACCGAGCGCGTTGGCCGCGTGCTCGGTGATGCCGACGGTGGCCACACCGTCCTCGGCGGGCGACAGCCACTCGTGCTCCTTGCTGTACCGCAGCTGCTGGGGGTTGCTCATGGTCTGAATTCTCCTGTACGCGGGGAGTGCGGATGAACGGTGGTCTTACGGTGTGAGACGGGACCGTGTCACGTACGCGACACCGGCCGGGTCCTACGGTTCTACTTCTTGCGCTTGTAGAAGGGGAGCGCCACGACCTCGTACGGCTCGTGGCTGCCTCGGATCTCCACCGCGACTCCTGCGGTGCCCGGCTCGGCGTGCGCCGCGTCGACGTACGCCATGGCGATCGGCTTGCCCAGGGTGGGGGAGGGGGCGCCCGAGGTGACCTCGCCGATGACCTGACCGCCGGCGACGACCGGGAACCCGGCGCGCGGCACCCGGCGGCCCTCGGCGACCAGGCCGACGAGCTTGCGGGGCGGGGCGGTCTCGGCGCGCTCGGCGGCGGCCTCCAGCGCCTTGCGGCCGACGAAGTCGCCGTCCTTCTCGAACTTCACGACCCGGCCGAGCCCGGCGTCGAACGGGGTCAGCGAGGTCGTCAGCTCGTGCCCGTACAGCGGCATGCCCGCCTCCAGGCGGAGCGTGTCACGGCAGGAGAGGCCGCACGGGATCAGGCCGTGCGCGGCGCCCGCCTCGGTGAGCGCCTGCCACAGCTGCTCCGCGTGACCGGGTGCGACGAACAGCTCGAAGCCGTCCTCGCCGGTGTAGCCGGTACGGGCGATCAGCGCGGGCACCCCGGCGACCGTGCCGGGCAGTCCGGCGTAGTACTTCAGACCGTCCAGGTCGGCGTCGGTCACGGCCGCGAGAATCGCCGGGGACTCGGGGCCCTGGACGGCGAGCAGCGCGTACGCGTCGCGGTCGTCGCGGACCTCGGCGTCGAAGCCGGCGGCGCGCGCGGTGAGCGTGTCCAGGACGAGCTGGGCGTTGCCGGCGTTGGCGACGACCATGTACTCCGTGTCCTGGAGGCGGTAGACGATCAGGTCGTCCAGGATGCCGCCGTCCTCGGCGCAGATCATCGTGTAGCGGGCCCGGCCGGTCGAGACCGTGCCGATGTTGCCGACCAGCGCGTAGTTCAGCAGGTCCACCGCCTGCGGGCCGGTGACGGTGATCTCGCCCATGTGGGACAGGTCGAAGAGGCCGGCCTTCGTGCGGACGGCGTTGTGCTCGTCGCGCTCGCTCGCGTACCGCAGCGGCATGTCCCAGCCCGCGAAGTCGGTCATGGTGGCGCCCAGCGAACGATGCAGGGCATCGAGGGCGGTGAGACGGGGGGTGCTGCTCATGAAAGGGCTCCCAGGGCATGACGACGGCGAGGACGATCCCTCCCCATCTGTCATCGGAACCTGAGAGGTTCGCCGAGAGGCCCCGCGGGGGTCGGCTTGCACCTTGGGTGGAGCCGCCGGGCGGCTCGCTTTTCAGATCTGCCTCATCCACGCGGTACGGGGCCTGAGAGATTCAAGGGAGGATCTTGCTCCTTCGGCGCCCGGCACGGTGACCGGGACTCTCCCGCGCGGATTCAAGCGGCCTGTATGCAGTTGGCGGGGTCATCATCGCACGCATTCCGGGGGAGCGGCGCGCCGGGAGCGGTGCCGCTCGTCACGGTCTTCCGGCGGGTCGGACGGTTGTGCCGCATTACCTTTTCTTTACACTTCTGGGGTAGGTACCGGTCCTGCACGCGTCGGCCGTACGGCCAGGGGGAGGCGATGACGTTGCGCTACGCGACGACCGCGGGAACGACGAGCACCGCACTGCCCGCGCAGTCCGGCTCACCGCCCCGGCAGGCGGTGGGCACGCATCCGCCCGTCGTCCGGGACCTGCGCGGCCGGGCCGGGCGCGGCCCGCGCGCCCTGCGCTTCGCCGCCGGGGACGTCGTGGTGGTCTCCGGACTCCCCGGCAGCGGCAAGTCGACCCTGCTCTCCCGCACCGCCCCGGCGCACGCGGTCGACTCCCAGGACACCCGGGACCGCTGGGCCCGCCGGCTGCCCCGCTTACTCCCGTACGTCCTCTACCGCCCGCTCGTGCGCCTCGCCCACTACCGGGGCCTGCGGCGGGTGCTGCGCTCCGGCGCCTCCGTCGTCGTCCACGACTGCGGTACGCAGAGCTGGGTCCGCGCCCTGCTCGCCCGCCATGCCCGGCGCCGGGGCACCGGTCTGCACCTGGTCCTGCTCGACGTCTCCGCCCGGACCGCGCGCGAGGGCCAGCGCGAGCGCGGCCGGGGCGTCTCCGCGTACGCCTTCGCCCGGCACCGCAGAGCCGTGGGGCGGCTGCTGCGGGACACCGAGGCGGGACTGCTGCCGCGCGGCTGCGCCTCGGCGGTGCTGCTCGACCGCGAGGCGGCCGGGACGCTCACGCGCATCACGTTCGCAGACGCACAGACCGACGGCTGAAAACGGACCGTCCAACAGCCGGACAGTAGCCGGGCAGGGCGGTTTCCGGACAGGCCCCAGGGCCGACGGAGGCCGGGGGAGGCCGTACCCTCTTGCTGCACGGCAACGGGGCGAGAGGGAAGCAGTGGACATTCCGGCACAGGCCGGGAGCCTGCCGCAGGGCGGCTGGCCGGCCAACGAACTCGAAGAGGTGCTGGGCGCCTCGCTCGGCACCCCGGAGGCGGGCGGCCGCCTGCTGGAGGTGCTCGGCCGCAGCCACGTCTGGGTGCCGTTGCCCAACGGCGGCGGACCCGACGCCCGGGAACTCGATCTGCCCGCGATGGAGATCGACGGCACCGCGTACGTCCCCGTCTACAGCTCCGAGCACCAGTTCCTCACCTGCGTCGGCGACCGGATGTCCTTCACCGTCGCCCCCGCCGTGGAGTTCGCCCGCGGACTGCCCCCGCGGCTCGGCATCGCGGTGAACCCGGGCGGCGCCGTCGGCCTGCCGCTGCCGCCGCCCGCCGTCGCCGAGCTGTGCCGGGCCGGGCGCACCCCGCTCGACGGCCCGGCCACCGGGGGCCGGGTCCGGCTGTACGAGCCGGACTGGAAGGAGGAGCCCGTCGACTTCCTGGCCGCCGCGGCCGGCGAGTTCCAGGAGAGCGGCGTCGTCCGCACCGCCCGCCGGGTCCTGGCCAGCATCGAGGGCGACGACCCCGTGCTCTTCGTCGGCGTCGAGTTCTCCACCTGGGACGGCGCCGGACAGAGCGCCCCGATGGACGCCCTGGGCCGGGCGCTGGGCCGCGTCGCGGTGCCGTGGCCGGTCAACCTCGTCCTCCTCGACGTGGCGCAGGACCCGGTCGCCGACTGGATGCGCGATCGGGTGCGCCCCTTCTACACGCGCGTCCCGGAGTGACGGAGGCGGCGGCCGGCGTCAAGCCGGTGACGGCGCGGCGGCATAAGCTGGTTTGATGGCCGAAGGCCGATGCCCGGTGGCCGAAGCAGAGGATCTACGAGGGGCGGGACCCAGGGTGAGTGCGTCAGGCACCGCGGCGGCCGGTCAGGTCGAGCACATGCTGCGACAGGTCGCGCCCGGGCGCTACGACGCGTACGAGGCGCTCCTCCAGGCCCTGTCGGCAGGCCGGGTCTGGATGCTCCTCTGGCACGGCCGCCCCGGCGCCCCCGACGCCCAGTACGGGAACATGGAGGTCGAAGGACTCGGCTACGCCCCGTGCGTCACCTCCCCCCAGGAGCTCACCGCCAGCGGCTGGAGCCGGGACCACGAGGTGGTCGCCGGACTGGACATCGCCCGCGCCCTCTACCCCGACCGCTGGGGCGTCTGGCTCAATCCGCACGCCCCGGGCGGCGGCGTCGGCATCCCCTGGCTGGATCTGCGCCGCATCGCGACCGGCCTCGACCGGATGCCCGCCGGGCCGCTCAGGATCAGCGAACCGGCCATCGAGATCCCGCAGTTCTACGCCCAGCTCACGCAGAACGCCCACCACACCCCCGCGATCCGCTCGCTGCGCCGCGCCTGGGTGCAGCCCGCGCTCGGCGCCCCGTACCTCGCCGTCGGCCTCGACCTGTACGACACGAGCAGGCCGTCCGTGGACGCGGTGCGCGGGATGATGCGCCAGTCGATCGGCGCCGTCCCGGAGGGCCTGCCGGTCTCCACGGTCGCGATGTCCGACGAGTACGACCCGGTCGCGATGTGGCTGCGCGTCAACTCCCGCCCCTTCTACGACCGCGAGGCGCACGCCGCGCCCGGTTACGGGTATCCGCAGGCACCCGCGTACTGAGCCCGCGTCAGACCCTCGGCGAATCGGGGGCATTGCGGGCACTTCGGCGTTCCCGTGCGAAGTGTTCCTTTTCGCTGTTTTGTGACCGGGAAGCCCGCTTGCCGAGGCCGGCTGTTCGGATATCGGTTGCATTCTGACGTCATCACGTTTGAGCAAACATTCCCCGTCAGGTCTGGCGGGTGTGCGCGCAGTGGCTGAAGACTCCCACGCAACAGGTGCTCTGTGTCCGTAGTCGCCCCCCTTTCAGGTCAGGGTCCGACGGACGCCGTCACTCGAATCGGGCTATGTAGGAGCCGCTACCGCGGCGGTCACGGGCCGGCCACCGCCGGCCGAGAGGGGTCTCCAGCGCAATGACGGCACCTATCGAGACCACCAGGGCGGATACCCGGCCCGAAGCGGTGCTGGAAGGCGCGGGCCGCAAGGAGATCGAGGGCCGCTCGCTCGGCCGCATCGCCTGGACCCGCTTCAAGCGGGACAAGGCGGCGATGGCCGGTGGCATCGTTGTCGTCCTGCTGATCCTCACCGCGGTGTTGTCCAAGCCGCTCCAGTCGCTCCTGGGGCTCGACCCCGACGCGTTCAACCAGAGCCTGGTCGACCCCGTGATGCTGGCGCCCAAGGGCGACTTCGGCGGGATCAGCTGGGACCACCCGTTCGGCGTCGAACCGCAGACCGGCCGCGACATCTTCGCGCGCATCCTCGAAGGCTCCTGGGTCTCGCTCGTGGTCGCCGTCGGCTCCACGCTGCTCTCCGTCGTCATCGGCGTCGTCATGGGTGTCGTGGCCGGGTTCTACGGCGGCTGGGTGGACAGCCTGATCAGCCGGCTGATGGACACCTTCCTGGCCTTCCCGCTGCTGCTCTTCGCGATCTCCATCTCCGCCTCCCTCCAGGGCAACGCCTTCGGGATGGAAGGGCTCACGCTGCGGATCGCGGTCCTGATCTTCGTGATCGGCTTCTTCAGCTGGCCGTACATCGGCCGCATCGTGCGCGCGCAGACGCTGTCCCTCCGCGAGCGCGAGTTCGTGGAAGCCGCCAGGTCGCTGGGCGCCCGGGGGCCGTTCATCCTCTTCCGCGAACTGCTGCCCAACCTGGTCGCGCCGATCCTCGTGTACGCGACGCTGCTGATCCCCACGAACATCCTCTTCGAGGCGGCCCTGTCCTTCCTGGGCGTGGGTATCGCACCGCCGCAGGCGTCCTGGGGCGGCATGCTCACGCAGGCGGTCGACCTCTACGAGGTGGACCCGATGTTCATGGTCATCCCCGGCATGGCGATCTTCATCACCGTGCTGGCCTTCAACCTGCTGGGGGACGGGCTGCGTGACGCACTCGACCCTCGTGGCAAGTAAACGCGGCAGTGCCGCACAGGACTAGCGAGGGGGCTTTCCTCAGCATGCAGAACAGAAAGACAGCGGCGCTCGTTGCCGTCGCGATCGCGGTGTCGCTCGCCGCCACGGCGTGCAGCAAGGACTCGGACGGCGGCAGCGGCAAGGGCGGCGGTGGCGGCGGCAACGCCAAGGCCGACGCCGGTCTGACGAGCATCGTCAACCCGAGCACCAAGAAGGGCGGAACGGTCACCTACGAGCACTCCAGTGGCCCGGACTCCCTCGACCCCGGCAACACGTACTACGGCTGGGTGCAGAACTTCTCCCGCCTGTACGCCCGTTCGCTGGTGACGTTCAAGCCGGCCGCCGGCAAGGACAGCCTCCAGGTCGTCCCCGACCTCGCCACCGGTCTCGGCAAGGCGAGCGCGGACGCGAAGACCTGGACGTACACGCTCCGCAAGGGCGTGAAGTTCGAGGACGGCTCCGAGATCACCTCGCAGGACGTCAAGTACGCCGTCGAGCGCTCCAACTTCGCGCCGGAGGCCCTGTCCAACGGCCCGACGTACTTCAAGGCGTACCTCGAAGGCGGCGACAAGTACAAGGGTCCGTACAAGGACAAGTCCGCCGAGGGTCTGAAGTCCATCGAGACCCCGGACAAGTACACGATCGTCTTCCACCTGAGCAAGCCGTTCGCGGACATGGACTACCTGGCCGCGTTCTCGCAGACCGCGCCGATCCAGCAGAAGGCCGACACGGGCGCCAGCTACGTCCAGAAGATGGTCTCCTCGGGTCCGTACAAGTTCTCGGCGTACGACGAGAGCAAGGGCGCGACCCTGGTCCGCAACCCGGAGTGGGACCCGAAGACGGACCCGATCCGCAAGGCGCTGCCGGAGAAGATCCAGCTCAAGTTCAACGTCAACCCCACCACGGTCGACGAGCACCTGCTCAACGACGAGACCACCGCGGACATCGCGGGCACGGGTCTGCAGTCCAAGACCCAGCCCAAGGTCCTGGTCAAGGCGGCGGAGAAGGCGAAGACGGACAACCCGTACGCCGGCGCCCTGCAGTACCTCGCGCTGAACGTCAACGTGAAGCCGTTCGACAACGTCGAGTGCCGCAAGGCCGTCCAGTACGCCGTCGACAAGAAGAGCATGGTCGACTCGATCGGCGGCCCGGTCAAGGGCGACCCGGCGAGCACGGTCATCCCCCCGACCGTCGCGGGCTACAAGAAGTTCGACCTGTACCCGACCGAGGGCAGCAAGGGCGACGCGGCCAAGGCCAAGGAGCACCTGGCCAAGTGCGGTCACCCGGACGGCTTCAAGACCACGCTGACGGCGCGCTCCGACCGTCCTGACGAGGTCACCGCCGCCACGCAGCTGCAGAACAGCCTGAAGGCCATCGGCGTCACCGCCGAGATCAAGCAGTTCCCGGCGGACAAGTACTTCACCGACTTCGCGGGCGTCCCGGCCTGGGTCCACAAGAACAACGCGGGCATGATGATGATGGCCTGGGGTGCCGACTGGCCGACCGGCTTCGGCTTCCTCGACCAGATCGTCAACGGTTCGGCCATCAAGCCCTCCGGCGGCACCAACCTGATGGAGCTGAACGACAAGGGGATCAACGAACTCCTCGTCAAGGGCATCGGCACCGTCGACACCGCGCAGCGCAACGCCACGTGGGGCGAGGTCGACCAGAAGGTCATGGAGAACGCCTCGGTCGTTCCCCTCTTCTACCGCAAGAACCTGCTCTACCGCCCGGACTCCGCGGCGAACGTCACCGTCACCGACGCGTACCTCGGCATGTACGACTACGTGCTCATGACGTCCACCAAGTAGCGCCTGTTCATCAAAAGCATCCCCTGAAAGGCAGGTGAAGGCGCCGGGCGGCGGGGTTTCCCGCCCCACCCGCCCGGCGCCGCACGGCTGTGGCTGCGTATATCATCCGACGCGTATTCGCCGCGGTGTTGCTGCTGCTGGTGGTCAGCGCAGTCACGTTCGCGATCTTCTTCCTGGTGCCCCGCCTCGGCGGGCAGACCCTCGACTCCATGGCCGCCCAGTACGTGGGGAAGAGCCCCGACCCCGACGTCATCGCCGCGGTCAAGAAGAACCTGGGGCTGGACCAGCCCCTGTACCTCCAGTACTGGCACTTCATCAAGGGCATCGTGGCCGGCGCCCAGTACCAGTTCGGCCCGGACCCCGTCACGTGCAGCGCCCCGTGCTTCGGCTACTCGTTCAAGACGCACACCGAGATCTGGCCGCAGCTCGTGGACCGGGTCCCGGTCACGCTGTCGCTGGCCGTCGGTGCCGCCGTCATCTGGGTCGTCTCGGGTGTCGCCATCGGTGTCGTCTCCGCGCTGAAGCGGGGCTCGCTCTTCGACCGCCTCTCCATGGGCGTCGCCCTCGCCGGCGTCTCCCTCCCGATGTTCTTCACCGGCCTGGTCGTCCTGGCGCTCTTCGGCAACGGGGAGTACGTGCCCATCACCGAGGACCCGGTCGCCTGGGCGGGCAGCCTCGTCCTGCCCTGGTGCACGCTCGCCCTGCTCTACTCCGCGCTCTACGCCCGGCTCACCCGGGCCGGGATGCTGGAGACCATGAGCGAGGACTACATCCGGACCGCGCGCGCCAAGGGCCTCCAGGAGCGCAAGGTGGTCGTCAAGCACGGGCTGCGGTCCGCGCTCACCCCGCTGGTCACGATCTTCGGCATGGACTTCGCGCTGCTCCTCGGCGGCGCGGTCATCACCGAACGCGTCTTCTCCTTCCAGGGGCTCGGCGCCTTCGCGATCCAGGGCGTGACCACCGCCGACCTGCCCAAGGTGATGGGCGTGACCCTGGTCGCGGCCTTCTTCATCGTCATCTGCAACCTGCTGGTGGACCTCGTGTACGCCGCGATCGACCCCCGGGTGAGGCTCTCATGAGCGGCGCGACCAAGAAGGACTCGACCAAGGACTCGGCCACGAAGGACTCCCGGGCGGACGGGTCGGTCCCGGCCCCCCGCTCGGGCGACGGCCACCCGTTCCTCTCCGTACGCGACCTCAGCGTCCACTTCGACACCGACGACGGCCTGGTCAAGTCCGTGGACGGCGTCAGCTTCGACCTGGAGGCCGGCCGGACCCTCGGCATCGTCGGCGAGTCCGGCTCCGGCAAGTCCGTGACCTCGCTGGGGATCATGGGCCTGCACACCTCGGAGCGGGCCCGGATCGGCGGCGAGATCTGGCTGGAGGGCGAGGAGCTGATCGGCGCGGGCGCCGAGCACGTACGGCGGCTGCGCGGCCAGAAGATGGCCATGATCTTCCAGGACCCGCTGTCCGCCCTGCACCCGTACTACACGATCGGCACCCAGATCGTGGAGGCCCACCGGGTCCACCACAAGGTCGACAAGAAGACCGCGAAGAAGCGCGCCGTCGAGATGCTGGACCGGGTCGGCATCCCCGAGCCGCACCGCCGGTTCGACGACTACCCGCACCAGTTCTCCGGCGGTATGCGCCAGCGCGCGATGATCGCGATGGCCCTGGTCAACAACCCGCAGCTGCTCATCGCCGACGAGCCGACGACCGCCCTCGACGTCACCGTCCAGGCGCAGATCCTCGACCTGATCCGCGATCTGCAGAAGGAGTTCGGCTCCGCGGTCATCATGATCACCCACGACCTCGGTGTCGTCGCCGAGATCGCGGACGAGATCCTCGTGATGTACGCGGGCCGGTGCGTCGAGCGCGGCTCCGCCGAGAAGGTGTTCTACGAGCCCCAGCACCCGTACACCTGGGGCCTGCTCGGCTCGATGCCGCGGATCGACCGGGAGCAGACCGAGCGGCTGATCCCCGTCAAGGGATCGCCGCCCAGTCTCATCAACGTCCCGTCGGGCTGCGCCTTCCACCCGCGCTGCCCGTACGCCGACGTCCCGCCCGACAACCTCACCCGCACCGAGCGTCCCGAGCTGAAGCAGGTCGGCGACGGGCACTACTCCGCGTGCCACATGTCGCGTGAGCAGCGCGAACGTATCTGGACCGAAGAGATTGCGCCGAAGCTGTGACTGAGCTGAACAAGAAGACTCCCGCGCCGGCCGCGGCCGGGTCGGACGGGTCCGGCCCCGAACCGCTCCTCAAGGTGGACGGCCTGGTCAAGCACTTCCCGATCACCAAGGGCGTGCTGAAGCGCAAGGTCGGCGCGGTCCAGGCGGTCGACGGGCTCACCTTCGACGTGCGCCCCGGGGAGACCCTGGGCGTCGTCGGCGAGTCGGGCTGCGGCAAGTCGACCATGGGCCGGCTGGTGACCCGGCTGCTGGAACCGACCGGCGGCAAGGTCGAGTTCCAGGGACGCGACATCACCCACATGTCCGCCGGACGGCTGCGGCCGATGCGGCGCGACATCCAGATGATCTTCCAGGACCCGTACGGCTCGCTGAACCCGCGCCACACGGTCGGCGGGATCGTCTCCACCCCCTTCCGGCTCCAGGGCGTCAAGCCCGAGGGCGGTGTGAAGGCGGAGGTCCAGCGGCTGCTGGAGCTGGTCGGGCTCAACCCCGAGCACTACAACCGCTACCCGCACGAGTTCTCCGGCGGCCAGCGCCAGCGCATCGGCATCGCCCGGGCGCTCGCCCTCAAGCCGAAGCTGGTCGTCGCGGACGAACCGGTCTCCGCGCTGGACGTGTCGATCCAGGCGCAGGTGGTGAACCTGCTGGACGACCTCCAGGACGAGCTCGGGCTCACGTACATGATCATCGCGCACGACCTGTCGGTGATCCGCCACGTGTCGGACCGCATCGCGGTCATGTACCTCGGCAAGATCGTCGAGCTGGCCGACCGCACGTCGCTGTACCAGGCGCCGATGCACCCGTACACCAAGGCGCTGATGTCCGCGGTGCCCGTGCCCGATCCGCGCCGGCGCGGTGCCAAGAGCGACCGCATCCTGCTCAAGGGCGATGTGCCCTCGCCGATCTCGCCGCCCAGCGGCTGCCGGTTCCACACCCGGTGCTGGAAGGCGACGAAGGTCTGCGGGACGACCGAGCCGCCGCTGCTCCAGCTGAAGACCGGGCACCAGGTGGCCTGCCACCACCCGGAGAACGGCGAGGACCAGGTGCCGGGCGACGCCCCGCTGGTCGCGGACGTCATCACGGTCCGCTCGGCGCCCGCGGAGGAGCCCGCACAGGAGCCCGCGGCCGAGGCACCGCAGGAGCCCGCGAAGGCCGCCGAGCCCTCCGAACCCGCCCCGGACGGTACGAAGGAGTAGTACGGGCACAATTGCCCGGTGCTCAACGAACTGTTCACGCCCTCCGTCCAGCACGCGCTCGACATCGTGGGGATCTTCGTCTTCGCGATCTCGGGCGCCCTGCTCGCCGTACGCAAGAACTTCGATGTCTTCGGCATCGCGGTGCTCGCCGAGGTGACGGCGCTGGGCGGAGGGCTGTTCCGTGATCTGATCATCGGCGCGGTGCCGCCCGCAGCCTTCACGGACCTGGGGTACTTCACCACCCCGCTGCTCGCCGCCGGTCTGGTCTTCTTCCTCCACCCGCACGTGGAGCGCATCCAGGCCGGTGTGAACGTCTTCGACGCCGCCGGTCTCGGGCTGTTCTGCGTCACCGGCACGGTGAAGGCGTACGACTACGGGCTCGGCCTCACCTCGTCGGCGGCGCTCGGCCTGGCCACGGCGGTCGGCGGCGGTGTGCTCCGCGACGTACTGGCCAACGAGGTGCCGTCGCTGCTGCGCTGGGACCGGGACCTGTACGCGGTGCCCGCCATGGTGGGCGCCGCCATCATCGCGCTCTGCATCCGCTTCGACGCGCTCAACGCCCTGACCAGCGGCGCGGCCGTGATCACCGCGTTCGTCCTGCGCCTTCTCGCGCTCCGCTTCCACTGGCGGGCCCCGCGCGCCCACAACCGGCGCTCGGCGCGGGCGGAGGAGGCGTGACCTACGCGCCGAACCAAAAAGCTACCGCTCAGTAATACAATCGGTGTACGGTGCCTCCATGGCACAGGCAACCATCGGGGACAGCGAGTTCGACCAGGACACCGCGGTCACCCTGCGCGAAGAGGGCGTCTACGACGCGGAGCTCTCGGCGGGCTGGACGATCATCCAGGCCGTCAACGGCGGCTATCTCCTGGCGATGCTGGGCCGCGCGCTCGGCGAGGCCCTGCCGCACGCGGACCCGTTCTCCGTCTCCGCGCACTACCTCACCGCGTCCGTGCCCGGCCCGGCGGTGATCCGGACCCAGACCGTCCGCACCGGCCGCACCCTCTCCACCGGTCAGGCGTCCCTCTTCCAGTACGCCGAGGACGGCACCGAGGTCGAGCGCATCCGCGTCCTCGCCACCTACGGCGACCTGGACGCCCTCAGTGACGACGTCCGCACCTCCGCGAAGCCGCCGGCCATCCCGCCGCGCGAACACTGCCTCGGTCCCAGTGACGGACCGGCGCCGATCCCGGGCAGCTCCGCGATCACCGACCGGCTGGACATCAAGCTGGACCCGGCGACCATCGGCTGGGCGATCGGGCAGCCCTCCGGCAAGGGTGAGATGCGCGGCTGGTTCGGGCTGGCCGACGGCCGCGACGCCGACCCGCTCTCCCTGCTGCTCACCGTGGACGCGCTGCCGCCCACCTCGTTCGAGCTGGGGCTCAAGGGCTGGACCCCCACCATCGAGCTCACCACGCACATCCGCTGCCGTCCGGCCCCGGGCCCGCTCCGCGTCTCCATCACCACCCGCAACCTGGCGGGCGGCTTCCTGGAGGAGGACGCGGACGTCTGGGACAGCGCCGACCGCCTGGTCGCCCAGTCCCGCCAGCTCGCCCGCGCCCCGCGCGGCTGACCCCCTCCTGGTTCTCCCCGCGCGGCCGGCCCTCCCGGTCCTCGTTCTCAGGCGCCCTGTGCCGGCTCGTCGAGCCAGTGCAGGGCGCCCAGTGCGATGAGCCGCATCCGGCGCCCCGCCGTGCGGGCCACCCGCTCGTCGTCCGCCGGGCCCGCGTCCAGCAGGGCCGACGCGGTGGTCACCATGTGGTCCACATAGAGACCGCCCAGCATCAGCAGGTCCTCCTCGGCCCAGCCCTTCGACTCCGGCTCCGCCGCGAGGGCCGCCGCCACCTCCTCGGCGAACAGCCGCAGCTGCGCCGCGATGGCCTCCCGGACCGGGCCCACCCCGCCGTGCTGCTCCCGCGCGATGAAGCGGAAGTGCGCGGGCTGATCCCGAACGTGACGTCGTATCAGCTGCACGCTCCGGTCGAGCCGGACCTCGCTGTCGCCCGTCTCGGCGAGTATCGCGCCGATCATGCCGTGCAGGCTGCCCAGCGTCTGTTCGACCAGGGCCACCCCAAGCGCGGGCACGCTTCCGAAGTGCCGGTAGAAGGCCGTGGGCGTGATGCCGGCCGCCCGGGTCACCTCGCGCAGCCCGAGGCTGCTCAGGCTCTGCTCCGCCAGCAGCCCCAGGGCGGCGTCGAGCAGCGCCTGGCGCGTCTTCAGCTTCCGGCTCTCGCGGATGCCGTTCCCTCGGATTCCGGCGGTGTGACTCATGCCATTCAGTAAACAACTGTTCTCCGGGCCGGGGAAGAGGCGGACAGGTTTAGACTCGTAAGTCAGTGAACAGTCGTTCTCTGAATGGTCCGTCCGCACATGGAAAGGCCGAACATGATCGTCCTCGTCGCCGCACTGCTCCTGCTGGGGATCGTGCTGGGAGCGGTGGCCCAGATCCCCCTTCCGCTGTCGCTCGTCCTGGGCGCCCTCATCGGCTGCTGGCTGCTGGTCTTCGCCGTGCGCGAGCGGGCACGGGGTTCCCGGTGAGCGCGCCGGTGCAAGCCGCCCCGCGCTCCCGCCGGGACGCCGACGGGCTCGCCGTCGCCTCGTTCGTGCTGGGGCTCGTCGGGCTGCTGGTGATGAACCTCCTGCTGGGCCCCGCCGCCATCGTCATGGCGCTCGTGGCCCTGGCCCGCTCCACCGAACGGCGCGGCCGCGCCTTCCTCGGCCTCGCGCTCGGCGTCGCCGACCTGGTGGTCCTCGCCTTCCTGGTCACCGGAAACGGCACCGTCTCCTGGGGCTTCGGCGGCTGATCCGCGCCGCCGCACACGGTGCGCGGGCCGCAGGACCCCATGCGCCCGCCGTACGCCCCGCCGGGGGCTCGTAGAATCGAGCCCACCATGGCTTACCTCGACCACGCCGCCACCACCCCGATGCTTCCCGAGGCGATTGCGGCGATGACCGCGCAGCTCGCCGTCACGGGCAACGCGTCCTCACTCCACGCCGCCGGGCGCCGGGCCCGCCGTACCGTCGAGGAGTCCCGGGAATCCCTCGCCGACGCCCTCGGCGCACGCCCCAGCGAGGTGGTCTTCACCTCCGGCGGCACCGAGTCGGACAACCTCGCGGTGAAGGGCCTGTACTGGGCCCGCCGCGACGCCGACCCCCGCCGCACCCGGGTCCTCGCCAGCCCCGTCGAGCACCACGCCGTCCTCGACGCCGTCGACTGGCTGGCCGCCCACGAGGGCGCGACCGTCGAGTACCTCCCCGTCGACCGGCACGGGCGCGTCCACCCCGAGGTGCTGCGCGAGGCGGTCCTGCGCGACCCGGACGACATCGCGCTGATCACCGTGATGTGGGCCAACAACGAGATCGGCACCATTCTGCCGGTACGCGAACTGGCCGAAGTGGCCCGCGAGTTCGGGATCCCGATGCACGCCGACGCGGTCCAGGCGTTCGGCCAGCTCGACGTGGACTTCGCCGCGTCCGGGCTCGCCGCGATGACCGTCAGCGCGCACAAGATCGGCGGGCCCACCGGCGTCGGCGCGCTGCTGCTCGGCCGCGAGTACACCCCGGTGCCCGTGCTGCACGGCGGCGGGCAGGAGCGCCATGTGCGCTCGGGCACCCTGGACGTGCCCGGCATCGCCTCGTTCGCCGTCGCCGGAAGGATCGCCGCCGACCGGCGCGAGGACTTCGCCCGGGAGACCGGCGCGCTCCGCGACGAGCTGGCCGCCGCCGTCCTGGCGGAGGTCCCCGACGCCCTCCTGGGCGGCGACCCGGCACCGGGCGGCCGGCTGCCGGCCAACGCGCACTTCACCTTCCCCGGCTGCGAGGGCGACTCGCTCCTGCTGCTGCTGGACGCCCAGGGCATCGAGTGCTCCACGGGCTCCGCCTGCACCGCGGGGATCGCCCAGCCCAGCCATGTGCTGCTCGCCACGGGCACCGACCCGGACCTGGCCCGGGGCACCCTGCGCTTCTCGCTCGGCCACACCTCGACCAAGCAGGACGTCCAGGACGTGGCCCGGGCGATCGGCCCGGCGGTGGAACGGGCGCGGTCGGCGGGGCTCAGCTAGAGCGTTTCCCGGACGTGGCCGCGCGCCGCACCAGCTCCATGTAGCGGTCCCAGTCCCAGCCGCGGCCCGGGTCCGTGTGGTCGGCGCCCGGCACCTCCACGTGCCCGATGATGTGCTCGCGGTCCACGGGGATGTCGTACCGCGCGCATATCGCCGCGGTGAGCTTGGCCGACGCCCCGTACATCGCGGTGGTGAAGCCCTGCGGGCGCTCCACGAAGCCCTCGTGCTCGATGCCCACGCTGCGTTCGTTGTACGAGCGGTTGCCCGCGTGGAACGCCACGTCCAGCTCGCGGATCATCTGCGTCACATGCCCGTCCTTGCGCACCACGTAGTGCGCCGCAGCCCGGTGCCCCGGGTCCTGGAAGGCGCGGACCGCGCTGTCGAAGCCGCCCTGGGTGACGTGGATGACCACCCGGTCGATGCCGTAGTCGTCGGGGCGGTCGGCCCGCCGCCAGTTCGCCTCCGCCGCCGCCACCCACCGCGCCCCCGCGTAATCCACCGCCCCCGGGGTGCGCGGCTTCTCCACGCCCGGCAGCCGCCACCAGGTGCGCTTCAGCCGGTCCCGCGCCAGCACCGCCGTGCCCACGGCCGTGACGGCACCGCCGATCAGCACCGAGCGCCGGCTGATCCCGGTCCCGGTGCCGCCGCCGTCCGTCCCCTTGGTCCCCATGAGACGGACAACGCTTATCCGTGAGCTTTCGGTTCCCGCCCCCACGTACCCTGGTGGGGCTATGACTGAGACTCCCCAGCGCCCCCTCCGTGTGCTCGCCGCCATGTCGGGCGGTGTCGACTCCGCCGTCGCCGCGGCCCGCGCCGCCGAGGCGGGCCACGACGTGACCGGTGTGCACCTCGCCCTCTCCGCGAACCCGCAGTCCTTCCGGACCGGTGCCCGGGGCTGTTGCACCATCGAGGACTCCCGCGACGCCCGCCGCGCCGCGGACGTCATCGGTATCCCCTTCTACGTCTGGGACCTGGCGGAACGCTTCCGCGAGGACGTCGTGGAGGACTTCGTGGCCGAGTACGAGGCGGGGCGCACCCCCAACCCGTGCCTGCGCTGCAACGAGAAGATCAAGTTCGCCGCCCTCCTCGACAAGGCCCTCGCGCTCGGCTTCGACGCCGTGTGCACCGGCCACTACGCCACCGTCGTCACCGGCGCCGACGGCAACCGCGAACTGCACCGAGCCTCGGACATGGCCAAGGACCAGAGCTATGTGCTCGGCGTCCTGGACGAGCGCCAGCTCGCCCACGCGATGTTCCCGCTCGGCGACACCCTCACCACCAAGGACGAGATCCGCGCCGAGGCCGAGCGCCGGGGCCTCGCGGTCGCCAAGAAGCCCGACAGCCACGACATCTGCTTCATCGCGGACGGCGACACCCAGGGCTTCCTCGCGGACCGCCTCGGCGGCAGGGCGGAGGGCGACATCCTGGACGAGTCCGGTACGAAGGTGGGCACCCACGAGGGCGCCTTCGGCTTCACCATCGGCCAGCGCAAGGGCCTGCGCATCGGCCACCCGGCCCCCGACGGCAAACCGCGCTACGTCCTGGACATCTCCCCGGTGAACAACACGGTGACCGTCGGCCCCGCCGAGGCCCTGGACGTCACCGCGCTCACCGCGATCAAGCCCCGCTGGTGCGGGACGCCCCCGTCCGGCCCGGGGACGTACACCGCCCAGCTCCGCGCCCACGGCGGCGAGACCGAGGTGACCGCCGAGCTGACCGACGCCACCCTGCACGTCACGTTCACCGAACCGGTGCGGGGCGTCGCCCCCGGCCAGGCGGTCGTCCTGTACGACGGCACCCGCGTGGTCGGCTCCGCGACGATCGCGACGACGGTCCGCCGGGAGCGCGCGACGGCGGGCTGAGTCCCCGTCCGCCAGGCAAGCCCGCACGGCCACGCCCGACCCCAGTACGGGCGTGGCCGCGCGGGGCGCTTTCGTGGCGGTGCCACGGATTTCAGGGTCCGCCACAGCGGCCCCCGCCGCATCCGGGCGGCCGTCCCGGCCGGGGCCGTCGTGGTCAGCGCGCGACCAGCTCCGCGTCGTAGAAGCAGAAGTGGTCCTTGATCGCCTCGACCTCGGCCTTCGGCTCCTCGTACGCCCAGACCAGGTCGGCGGCTCCGGGCAGCGACCAGTAGGACGCGTCCCCCTTGAACGGGCAGTGCGTGCGGGTGTCCGACGGCGTCAGCAGCTCCGTACGGACGTCCTCGGGCGGCAGGTAGTAGCGGACCGGACAGCCGGTCTCGCGCAGGACGAGCGGGCGGCGGCTCTCGGCGAGCAGGAGCCCGTCGCGTACCACGCGGACGTGCTCCGTGCCGGGCTCGACGGTGATGCGGTGTCCTCGGATGGAAGTCATACCTCTCACAGCCCCTCCCGGTGCGTGATTCTTCCCCGCCTGCGGGCCCCCGTCCGCCTGGCCTTACCGTGGCAGTCATGAACATCTGCGTCTTCCTCTCCGCCGCCGACCTCCCCGACCGCTACACCGTGCCCGCCCGCGAATTCGCCGAGCTGCTGGGGCGCGCCGGGCACACCCTGGTCTGGGGCGGCTCCGAGAGCGGCCTGATGAAGGTCGTCGCGGACGGCGTCCAGGAGGCGGGCGGAAAGCTGGTCGGGGTCTCCGTGGACTTCCTGGCCGCCAAGGCCCGTACCAACGCGGACGAGATGGTCATCGCCCGCGACCTCGCCGAGCGCAAGGCGCTCCTGCTCGCGAAGTCCGACGCCGTCGTGATCATGGTCGGCGGCACCGGGACGCTGGACGAGGCGACCGAGATCCTGGAGCTGAAGAAGCACGGCAAGCACACCAAGCCGGTCGTCCTGCTCAACACCGCGGGCTTCTACGACGGCCTGCGCGAGCAGTTCCAGCGCATGGAGGACGAGGGCTTCCTGCCCCTCCCGCTGACCGAGCTGGTCTTCTTCGCGGAGGACGGCGTCGGCGCCCTGGCCTACCTGGAGGAGTCGGCCGGCCTGCAGTGATGTGACGTACGGGGCCCGGGCGGCGGATGCGACGATGGGGCCATGTCCACTCACCTCATCACCGGTGCCGGTTCCGGCATCGGCGCAGCGGTCGCCCGGCGCCTCACCGAGCGCGGCGACGACCTCGTCCTGCTGGCCCGCGACGCGGGCCGCGCCAAGGAGCTCGCCGCGCTCCACCCCGGCGCCCGCACCCTCGTCGGCGACCTGTCCAACCCGGACCGGCTCTCCTGGGCCCTCGCCCAGCAGACCGTGCCGGAACGGCTCGACTCGCTGCTGCACATCGCGGGCGTGGTCGAGCTGGGCCCGGTCGGTGAGCTGACCCCCAAGGCGTGGCACTACCAGCTCAACGCCAACCTCGTCGCCCCCGCCGAGCTGACCCGCCTCACCCTGCCCCAGCTGCGCGTCGCCCAGGGCCACGTGCTCTTCGTCAACTCCGGCGCCGGGCTCTCCGCGAGCCCCGAGTGGAGCGCGTACGCAGCCAGCAAGCACGGCCTGAAGGCGCTCGCGGACTCGCTGCGCCACGAGGAGCACGGCAACGGCGTCCGCGTCACCACCGTCTACCCGGGCCGCACCGCCAGCCCCATGCAGGAGAAGGTCCACCGGCAGGAGGGCAAGGAGTACGACCCCGCCCGCTGGATCGACCCCGAGTCCGTCGCCACCACCATCCTGATGGCGCTCGACCTGCCCCGCGACGCCGAGGTCAACGACCTCACCGTGCGTCCCGGCCGCTGATCGCGGGGCCGTACGCTTCTCGCGTGAGCGAGATCAGCGTGTTCAGGGACTGCCCGGCCACCGGGATCGGTTCGATGCCCGGGGGAGACGCCCGGGAGGCGGCGAAGACCGTCGCCGGCTCCTTCGGTGACGGCGAGGGCATGCCGTACCTGGCGGAACTCCCGGCGCGGGGGCCCGGCGCCGACATGACCGGCCGCACGATCGGACTCCTCTCCGAGCTGTACGGGCACGTCGAGCCCAGCGGCTGGCGGATCAGCGACCGGCCCGGCCGCGACACCCGCCGGGCCCGGTCCTGGCTGGGCGAGGACCTGGACGCCCTGGAGGAGTTCACCCAGGGCTACGAGGGCCCGCTCAAGATCCAGGCCGTGGGGCCCTGGACCCTCGCCGCCGCCCTGGAACGCCGGGGCGGCGAGGCGTTCCTCGGCGACCCCGGCGCCTGCCGCGACCTCGCGGACTCGCTCGCCGAGGGGCTGCGCGGCCACCTCGCCGAGGTGCGGCGCCGGGTGCCCGGGGCGCGCCTCGCCCTCCAGCTGGACGAGCCGTCGCTCACCGCCGTGCTGCGCGGCCGGGTCAGGACCGCCAGCGGCTACCGCACGTACCGGGCCGTGGACCGCCAGGCCGTGGAGGCCACCCTGCGCGAGGTCCTCGCCGCGGCCGGCGAAGTGGCCACGCTGGTGCACACCTGTGCCCCCGAGGTGCCGTTCGCGCTGCTGCGCCGGGCCGGGGCGGACGGCATCTCCTTCGACCTCTCCCTGCTCACCGAGCGTGAGGAGGAGGCGGTCGGGGAAGCCGTCGAGGGCGGCACCCGGATGTTCTTCGGGGTCGTACCGGGCACCGACCCGGCCTCGGGCGGATTGTCCGACCCGGGCGGTAGCGTCATGGGTGTCAGGACGCTGTGGCGCAGGCTGGGGCTGAATCCGGGGACTCTGACCGAGTCCGTGACGGTCACCCCCTCGTGCGGACTCGCGGGTGCGTCGCCCGCGTACGCACGGGCCGCGCTCGCCCACTGCGCCCGGGCCGCGAGATCGCTCGCAGACAACCCTGAGTAGCGGGACGCTGGGTAACGGGAGGACGGGACGATGGCCGGCGAAGAGCAGACAGCGGTGCCAGTCGAGGCGCAGGAGAGGCACAAGCTCCTCGCGGAGCAGATCGAGGAGCACCGCTTCCGGTATTACGTGAACGACCAGCCGGTCGTCAGCGACGCCGAGTTCGACCGGCTGCTGCGGGAACTGGAGGCCCTGGAGGAGTCCCACCCGCCGCTGCGCACCCCGGACTCGCCGACCCAGAAGGTCGCCGGGCCGTACCGCACGGAGTTCACGTCGGTCGAGCACCGCGAGCCGATGCTCTCCCTGGACAACGCCTTCGACGACGAGGAGCTGGCCGCCTGGGGCGAGCGCATCGCCCGGGACGTCGGCTCGCCCGGCTACCACTTCCTGTGCGAGCTGAAGATCGACGGCCTCGCCGTCAACCTCACCTACGAGCACGGCGTGCTGACCCGCGCCGCGACCCGGGGCGACGGCCGCACCGGCGAGGACATCACGCCCAACGTCCGCACCATCGCCGACATCCCGCACCGGCTGAAGGGCGACCGCATCCCGCCGCTCGTCGAGGTCCGCGGCGAGGTCTTCTTCCCGATGGAGGGGTTCGAGGAGCTGAACGCCCGGCTGGTGGAGGCCGACGACAAGCCCTTCGCCAACCCGCGTAACGCGGCGGCCGGTTCGCTGCGCCAGAAGGACCCGAAGGTCACCGCGACCCGCCCGCTGCACATGGTGGTGCACGGCATCGGCGCCCGCGAGGGCTTCGACATCGACCGCCTGTCGCACGCCTACGAACTGCTGCACGAGTGGGGCCTGCCCACCGCCAAGTACAACAAGGTGGTCGACTCCCTCGACGGCGTACGGGAGTTCATCGCCTACTTCGGCGAGCACCGGCACTCCGTGGAGCACGAGATCGACGGCGTCGTCGTCAAGCTGGACGAGATCCCGCTCCAGGGCCGCCTGGGCTCGACCTCCCGCGCCCCGCGCTGGGCCATCGCCTGGAAGTACGCGCCGGAGGAGGTCAACAGCAAGCTGGTCAACATCCGCGTCGGCGTCGGCCGCACCGGCCGCGTCACCCCGTACGCCCAGGTCGAGCCGGTCGTGGTGGCGGGCTCCGAGGTCGAGTTCGCGACCCTGCACAACCAGAACGTGGTCCGGGCGAAGGGCGTCCTGATCGGCGACACGGTGGTGCTGCGCAAGGCCGGTGACGTGATCCCGGAGATCCTCGGCCCGGTCGCCGACCTCCGTGACGGCACCGAGCGGGCGTTCGTCATGCCGACCCACTGCCCCGAGTGCGGCACGGAGCTGAAGCCCATGAAGGAGGCGGACGTCGACGTCCGCTGCCCCAACGCCCGCTCCTGCCCCGCCCAGTTGCGCGAGCGCGTCTCCTACCTCGCCGGCCGCAAGTGCCTCGACATCGACCACTTCGGCTACGTGGTCGCCGCCGCGCTGACCGCACCGCTCGAGCCCGCCGAACCGCCGCTGCGCGACGAGGGCGACCTCTTCGGGCTGACCATGGACGAGCTGCTGCCCATCCGGGCCTACGTCCGCGACCCGGACAGCGGGCTGCCCAAGCGCGACCCGAAGACCGGCGAGGAGAAGGTCGCCCGGGTCTTCGCCAACCAGCAGGGCGAGCCCAAGAAGAACGCCCTCGCGATGCTCGACGCCATCGCGGCGGCCAAGGAGGCCCCGCTGGCCCGCATCCTGACCGGGCTCTCCATCCGCCACGTCGGCCCGGTCGCGGCCCGGGAGCTGGCCCGCCAGTTCCGCTCCATGGACCGCATCGAGGAGGCCACCGAGCAGGAGCTGATCGACGCCGACGGCGTCGGGCCGATCATCGCGGCCTCCGTCAAGCAGTGGCTGGCCGAGGACTGGCACCGCGAGATCCTGCGCAAGTGGCGCGAGGCCGGCGTCCGGATGGAGGACGAGGGGGCCGGCGAGGACGAGGGCCCCCGCCCCCTCGAAGGGCTCACCGTCGTCGTCACGGGCACGCTGACCGGGCACACCAGGGATGGCGCGAAAGAGGCCCTGCAGAGCCGGGGCGCGAAGGTCACCGGTTCCGTTTCCAAGAAGACCGCCTTCGTCGTCGTCGGGGACAACCCCGGCTCCAAGTACGACAAAGCGGTCCAGCTGAAGGTCCCCGTCCTGGACGAGACCGGCTTCGCCGTCCTGCTCACCGAGGGCCCGGACGCGGCCCGCGATGCGGCGGTCCCGGCCGGGGAACCGGCCCCGGAGGCGGGTGGCGCATCCGGAGCGTGAACGGCCGCCGACACTCGGTCGGCCTCACCCGATCGGCGCATACCAGATGCTGACGGATAGTCGGTTCGCATTCGGGCAAGAGCGGTAGACCGCTGCCCGTAGCAGCCCTCCGCGGCCTACTGTGGTCAGACGCGCCCTCGACCTGGCCACCGGGCGGGCCGGGACGCGTCGTGGCTCGGAACGCATTCATCGGGTGACATCGGCATCGCCGGCTGTGAGAGGGACGGAATGAAACCGACCGAGAGCGCCGCACCGGTGGCGCGGCTGCAAGGTTTCGCGGGACCCGCGCCCCAAGTGGGCGCCGTCCTGCTGGCCCTCGCCACGATCCAGCTCGCGACGGGCTTCTCCCGGGCCCTCAGCGAGGGGCGCGCCCTCTTCCCGGACGGCCGGGCCGGCTGGTCGCTGGCCGTCCTCACCGGCATCGTCGTCGGCCACCTCGTCGCGCTCGGCCGCGACCGCTGGTGGGGCGGCACCGGCTCCGGCGCCGCCCTCACCCTGGCCGTCCTGCTGCTGTACGGCTGGGTGCCCGCCGGTCTGGTCAGCCTCGTCGTGGTCGTCCTCGTCGGCGTGGCCCGCAGACACCGCTGGTGGCAGGGGCTGCTGCACGGCGCCGTGGACATCCTCGGGGTCGGCGCGGCGGCCCTGGTGCTCGCCGCGTTCGGCGAGGTGCAGTCCGTCGAGACGCCCTGGCGGCCACTCGACTGGGGCATCGACGCCGTCCCGGAAGTCCTGCTCGCCGCCTTCACCTATCTGCTGGTGACCCGGCTCCTGCTGTGGTACTCGCGGGCCCAGCCCGGCGGCGGCCTGCCCACCGTCGCCCGCACCGCGCTGCTGCGCCAGGGTCTCGTCGCGGTCGCCCTGGTCGGCATCGCCCCGCTGATCTGCGTCGTCGCGATGGCCCGGCCGGTCCTGCTGCCGCTCTTCGCCGTACCGCTGATCGCGCTCGACTCCACGCTGTGGATCGCCCGCGCCCGGGCCGAGGAGCAGCTGAAGGACCCGTTGACCGGGCTGCCCAACCGCCAGTGGCTGCTGGAGCGGACCTGGGCCGCGCTGGAGGAGGCGGAGAGCGTCGGCAACCGGGCCGCCCTGGTCCTCATCGACCTCGACCGCTTCCGGGCCGTCAACGACACCCTCGGCCACCTGGCGGGCGACCGGCTGCTGCTCCAGATCGCGGAGCGGCTCCGGCTCGCCCTGCCGCGCGGCGCCGAGGCGGCCCGGCTGGGCGGCGACGAGTTCGCGGTCCTGCTGCCCACCGCCGACTCCACCACCAGCGCCCAGCGCGTCGCCCGCCACCTGGTCGCCGAGCTGTCGTCCCCGCTCGATCTGGACGGGCTGACCCTGGTCCTGGAGGCCAGCGCGGGCGTCGCCGTCTTCCCGGACCACGCGGTGGACGCGGAGGGGCTGCTGCGCCGGGCCGACGTGGCGATGTACCAGGCCAAGCGGGACCGCACCGGTGTGGAGGTGTACGAGTCCAAGCGCGACAGCAACACCCCGGACCGGCTCGGCCTCCTCGGCGACCTGCGCCGCGCGCTGGACGCGGGCGAGGTGGAGCTGCACTACCAGCCCAAGGTCCGCTTCGACGGCCAGGTCGCCGGGCTCGAAGCACTGGTGCGCTGGGTGCACCCGGAGCGCGGAAGAGTGCCCCCGGACGAGTTCATCGCCATCGCGGAGTCGTCCGGGCTGATGCCGCACCTCACCGAGTACGTCCTGGAGACGGCGCTCGCCCAGGTCGCCCGGTGGCGGGCCCAGGGCCTCTTCGTGCCCGTCGCGGTCAACGTCTCGCCCCGCGATGTGCACACCCCCGGGTTCGCCGGCGGCGTCGCGGCCCGGCTCGCCCGGCACGGCGTCCCGGCGGGCGCTCTCCAGCTGGAGATAACGGAACACGTGCTCCTGGAGGACCCGCAGCGGGCGGCGGACACGCTTGCCGGGCTGACCGGGCACGGCGTGAAGATGTCCCTGGACGACTTCGGCACCGGGTACTCCTCACTGGTCCATCTGCGCCGGCTGCCGGTCAGCGAGCTGAAGATCGACCGCTCGTTCGTGGCGCGGCTCGCCATCGACCACGAGGACGCCGAGATCGTCCGCTGCACCATCGACCTGGCCCACTCGCTCGGCCTGCTGGTCGTGGCCGAGGGCGTCGAGGACGACGAGACCTGGGAGCGGCTGCGGGACCTGCGGTGCGACGCGGTCCAGGGCTGGCTGGTGGCGGCCGCGATGCCGCCCCAGGAGACCACCGCCTGGCTGCGGGCGCGGGGCGAGCACGGCTGGCGCCGCCCGGCCGAACTGGCCGCGGCGGCGGGGGCGGCCACCCCGGCCCCCGCCGCGACGCCCGCGGCGGCCCCGGCGGCCCCGGCGGCCGAGTTGGAACAGCGCCCCTCGGGCCGCCCGGCGGGCCCGCGCCCGGCGACGACGTAGCGGCCTCCCGCAAAGACCACGGAGCGGCCTCCCGCAAAACCGTGTCCTCAGCCGTGTGGCCGACCCCATAGGATTGGGGGCCGGCGGCACATTTCCACCTGCCGCGCGACGCCTGGCACGCACGCTCGCCGCGTTGCCGAAACGCCCGAGTGGCTCCGCCGCCACGAGGGCGCTCCGGCGCCTTGCGAGCGCACGCGCCGGACGCCGCGCGGCCCGTCCTCCGGACGGACGGTGGAAAGGTGCCGCCGGCCCCCGGCAAACCACACACCAACCCCTGAGGATCGCTGCATGCCTGGCATCACGCGCGAGGAGGTCGCCCACCTCGCCCGGCTGGCGCGTCTGGAGCTGAAGGGCGAAGAGCTCGATCACTTCGCCGGACAGCTCGACGACATCATCGGCGCGGTCGCCCGCGTTTCCGAGGTCGCCGACCAAGACGTACCGCCGACCTCCCACCCGCTGCCGCTGACGAACGTCATGCGGGCGGACGTCGTCCGTCCGTCTCTCACCCCCGAGCAGGCGCTCTCCGGCGCCCCGGCCCAGGAGCAGCAGCGTTTCAAGGTGCCGCAGATCCTGGGGGAGGACTAGCAGTCATGACCGACATCAGCAGCATCATCAAGCTCACCGCGGCCGAGATCGCCGCGAAGATCGCCTCCGGCGAGCTCACCGCCGTCCAGGTCACCGAGGCCCACCTCGCGCGGATCGACGCCGTGGACGAGAAGGTGCACGCCTTCCTGCACGTCGACCGCGAGGGCGCGCTCGCCCAGGCCCGTGCCGTGGACGCCAAGAGGGCGGCCGGCGAGAAGCTGGGCCCGCTGGCCGGCGTCCCGCTCGCGCTCAAGGACATCTTCACCACGAAGGACATGCCGACCACCGTCGGCTCGAAGATCCTCGAGGGCTGGGTCCCGCCGTACGACGCCACCCTCACCCGGAAGCTGAAGGCGGCCGACGTCGTCATCCTCGGCAAGACCAACATGGACGAGTTCGCCATGGGGTCCTCCACCGAGAACAGCGCCTACGGCCCCACCGGCAACCCCTGGGACCTCACCCGGATCCCCGGTGGCTCCGGCGGCGGCTCCTCCGCCGCCCTCGCCGCGTACGAGGCCCCGCTCGCCATCGGCACGGACACCGGCGGCTCCATCCGCCAGCCCGCCGCCGTCACCGGCACGGTCGGCGTCAAGCCCACCTACGGCGGCGTCTCCCGCTACGGCATGGTCGCCTTCTCGTCCTCCCTCGACCAGGGCGGCCCCTGCGCCCGTACGGTCCTGGACGCGGCCCTGCTGCACGAGGCGATCGCCGGGCACGACCCGATGGACTCGACGTCGATCGACGCGCCGGTCCCGCCGGTCGTGGAGGCCGCGCGCAACGGCTCCGTCCAGGGCATGCGCGTCGGGGTCGTCAAGCAGTTCTCCGGCGAGGGCTACCAGGCCGGGGTCGTCCAGCGCTTCAACGAGTCGGTCGAGCTGCTGAAGTCGCTCGGCGCCACGGTCGTGGAGCTGGACTGCCCGACGTTCGACCTGGCGCTCTCGGCGTACTACCTGATCGCGCCGTCCGAGTGCTCCTCGAACCTCGCCCGGTTCGACGCCATGCGCTACGGCCTGCGCGTCGGGGACGACGGCACGAAGTCCGCCGAGGACGTCACCGCGCTCACCCGCGAGGCCGGTTTCGGCGACGAGGTCAAGCGCCGCGTCATCCTCGGCACGTACGCGCTGAGCTCCGGCTACTACGACGCGTACTACGGCTCCGCGCAGAAGGTCCGCACGCTGATCACGCGCGAGTTCGAGCAGGCGTTCGAGCAGGTGGACGTGATCGTCTCGCCGACCACGCCCACCACCGCCTTCCCGATCGGCGAGCGCGCCGACGACCCGATGGCGATGTACCTGGCCGACCTGTGCACCATTCCGACCAACCTCGCCGGCAACGCCGCCATGTCGCTGCCCTGCGGCCTGGCGCCCGAGGACGGCCTGCCCGTCGGGCTCCAGATCATCGCCCCCGCGATGAAGGACGACCGGCTGTACAAGGTCGGAGCCGCCGTCGAGGCCGCTTTCGTGGAAAAGTGGGGACACCCGCTGATCGAGGAGGCTCCTTCGCTATGAGCGCCGCCATGACCAAGAAGGCCAAGAACTTCAAGAAGTCGAAGACCGGGCTGTACGTATCGATGGGCACCACCGCCTTCGGCGCGCTCAGCGTCGCCAAGCAGGCGAAGCTGGCCCGCTCGGACAACGACACGCTGCGCCTCATCGACGCCGCCGTGTCCGCCGCGGCGATCGTGACCGGCCTCGCGATCCTCTATCGCGAACTGAAGCGTCTCGGCGACGACGACGTACTGCTGGGCTGAGAGGGAAAGTTTTCCGTGACTGTCATCGACCTGGAGTCGTACGAGGACGCCCTCGCGACGTACGACCCCGTCATGGGCCTTGAGGTCCATGTGGAGCTCGGCACCAAGACGAAGATGTTCTGCGGCTGCTCCACCGAGCTGGGGCAGGACGCCAACACACAGACCTGCCCCGTCTGCCTCGGGCTGCCCGGCGCGCTGCCGGTCGTCAACGAGATCGGCGTGGAGTCCGCGATCAAGATCGGCCTCGCGCTGAACTGCGAGATCGCCGAATGGTGCCGCTTCGCCCGGAAGAACTACTTCTATCCGGACATGCCGAAGAACTTCCAGACCTCCCAGTACGACGAGCCGATCGCCTTCAACGGCTATCTGGACGTCCAGCTGGAGGACGGCGAGGTCTTCCGGGTGCAGATCGAACGCGCCCACATGGAGGAGGACACCGGCAAGTCGACGCACGTCGGCGGCGCCACCGGCCGTATCCACGGCGCGTCCCACTCCCTGCTCGACTACAACCGCGCGGGCATCCCGCTCATCGAGATCGTCACCAAGCCGATCGAGGGAGCGGGCGCACGCGCCCCCGAGGTCGCCAAGGCGTACGTCGCCGAGCTGCGCGAGCTCATCAAGGCGCTCGGCGTCTCCGAGGCCCGCATGGAGATGGGCCAGATGCGCTGCGACGTCAACCTGTCGCTGCGCCCGCACGGCACCGAGACCTTCGGTACGCGCTCCGAGACGAAGAACGTGAACTCGCTGCGTTCCGTCGAGCGCGCCGCCCGCTTCGAGATCCAGCGCCACGCCGCGGTGCTGAACTCCGGCGGCACGATCGTGCAGGAGACCCGGCACTTCCACGAGGAGGACGGCTCCACCACGGCCGGCCGCATCAAGGACAACGCCGAGGACTACCGCTACTTCCCCGAGCCCGACCTCGTGCCGGTCGCCCCGGCCCGGGAGTGGGTCGAGGAGCTGCGGGGCGGCCTCCCGGAGCTGCCGCGGGTCCGCCGCGCCCGGCTCAAGGAGGAGTGGGGCGTCTCCGAGCACGACATGCAGTCCATCCTCAACGCGGGCGCGGTCGACCTGATCGTCGCCACGACCGAGGCGGGCGCCCCCTCGGACCAGGCCCGGAAGTGGTGGATGGGCGAACTGGCCCGTAACGCCAACGAGACCGGCCGCGGCCTGGACGAGCTGCCCGTCACCCCGGCGCAGGTCGCCCGGGTCGCCGAGCTCGTCGCCGCGGGCGACCTCAACGACAAGCTGGCCCGCCAGGTCCTGGAGGGCGTGCTCGCCGGCGAGGGCGACCCGGACACCGTGGTCGAGAAGCGCGGCCTGAAGGTCGTCTCCGACGAGGGCGCGCTGTCCACCGCCGTGGACGAGGCCATCGCGGGCAACGCCGCCATCGCGGACAAGATCCGCAGCGGCAAGGTCGCGGCGGCCGGTGCCCTGGTCGGCGCGGTCATGAAGGCGACCCGCGGTCAGGCGGACGCGGCCCGGGTGCGCGAGCTGATCCTGGAGAAGCTCGGCGTCGAGGGCTGAGCCCTCCCGTACGGCCCGAAGGGGCGGTGTTCCCGGTCCACGGACCGGGAACAC
>NZ_JBMNDO010000087.1:0-33878 GCF_052542855.1 Streptomyces sp. SAS_281 | reverse complement strand
GTGAGGGCGGCCGCTTCCGTGCAGGGAGACCGTGACCGGATTCGAACCGGTGTAACTCGAGTTGCAGTCGAGCCCCTGAGCCTCTCGGGCACACGGTCCGGCGTGGTGTCGCTGAACCGACCGTAGGCCCGGCCGTGCGGGGCGCTCAAGGCTTCCGGTGACCGTGCAACGCGACTGCCACACGCCGTTCACGTCCGGCTCGGGGACGTAGGACCAACGGCCGAGACCGGGGCCGACCACCGACAGGGTTCATCAGGCGTTTCGCCCCTTACTCTTGGCTCATGACCGCCCTGGAACCGCGCGACGCCGATGTCCCGCGCCTCATCGAAGACGTCGACGCCCCCGCCCCGGCGGGGCCCGTGCTGCCGGAGGGCATTCTCGGGCGGACGTACCGGGCGCTCAGCATCGGCATCGTCTCCGTCGTGTTCCTCATCGCCTTCGAGGCCACCGCCGTGGGGACCGCGATGCCGGTCGCCGCGCGTGAACTGCACGGCATCCCGCTGTACGCGTACGCGTTCTCGGCGTACTTCACCACCAGCCTCTTCGCCATGGTGCTGTCCGGGCAGTGGGCCGACCGGCGCGGCCCGCTCGCCCCGCTGGCCGCGGGGATCAGCGCCTTCGCGGCGGGGCTCCTGCTGTCCGGGACCGCGGGCTCCATGTGGATGTTCATCGCGGGCCGCGCCGTGCAGGGGCTCGGCGGCGGGCTGGTGATCGTCGCGCTGTACGTGGTGATCAGCCGGGCCTACCCGGAGCACCTGCGGCCGGCGATCCTGGCCGCGTTCGCCGCGAGCTGGGTGATCCCCTCGGTCGTCGGACCGCTCGCCGCCGGAAGCGTCACCGAGCACCTGGGCTGGCGCTGGGTCTTCGTCGGCATCCCGGTCCTGATCGTCTTCCCCCTCGCGCTCGCGCTGCCCGAGATCCGGCGCATGGCGTCCGGTCCGGCGGACCCGGAGGCGCCGGTGGAGGCGTACGACCGCCGGCGCATCGCGCTCGCGCTGGGCATCTCGCTGGGCGCCGGGCTGCTCCAGTACGCCGGCCAGGAGCGGAACTGGTTCTCGCTGCTGCCGGCCGCCGCCGGGGCCGCGCTGCTCGTCCCCGCGATCCGGGGCCTGCTGCCCCACGGCACGTGGCGCGCAGCGCGCGGGCTGCCCGCGGTGGTGCTGCTGCGCGGGGTCGCGGCCGGGTCCTTCATCGCCGCCGAATCGTTCGTCCCGCTGATGCTGGTCACCCAGCGCGGCCTGTCCCCGACCCTGGCGGGCCTCTCCCTGGCGGCGGGCGGCGGCACCTGGGCGCTGGGCTCCTACGTGCAGTCCCGGCCCCGCCTGGAACCGCACCGCGAGCCCCTGATGGTCGGCGCCATGGTCCTCGTCGCCCTGTCCATCGCGGCGGCCCCGGCCGTGCTGATCACCTCCGTGCCGGTCTGGACCGTGGCGGTCGCCTGGGCCTTCGGCTGCTTCGGCATGGGGGTGGTGATCGCCTCCACCAGCGTGCTGCTGCTGAAGCTGTCCGCCCCCGAGGAGGCCGGAGCCAACTCGGCCGCCCTCCAGATCTCCGACGGCCTCTCCAACGTCCTCCTGCTGGCCGCGGGCGGCGCGGCCTTCGCGGCCCTGGGCGGCGGCACGATGGACGCCACGGAGACGGCCGCCGCCACCTCCCATCCAGCCGCCTTCGCGGTCGTCTTCTTCCCGATGGCGGTGGTGGCCCTGGCGGGCGCGTGGGTGGCGGGGCGGGTACGGGAACGGTGAGCGACACCAGTTTGACCCCGTGGTCGGTACCGTTCCGGTACGGCCATGAACCTGCGTCTCCGTGACGACCGGACCGAAGCCCTCAAGCAGCGTGCCGAGCAGGAGGGCACGAGCATGCACGCCGTACTGCTCAGGGCCGTCGACGACTACCTGGCCCGAACTGCCCAGCAGGCCCATCGTGCGCCGGACGGCGCGGGAGCAGGCTGCCAAGTGGAGGACATCCTTGTCATCGGGGAGCACGCCTGCCCGGACATGCAGATCGTGCTTCGTGACGCGGCAGAACACCTGGTCATCGCCGTGGCGACAGGTGGGACCGACGAGATCCAGGCCATCGCGCAAGGGCTGCGCGAACTCGTGGCCGACCCCGTGTGAGAGCGGTCGCACTTACGTGTGCCGGGGTGTGGTACGCGACGAGGCGGGGCAGCCGCACCGGTAGGGTGGCCCGGTTGTCGTATCGCGTGCGGAGCCGGTCCGGCCCGCGCGGACAGCGCCCACGTACCCGAGAGACCCGAACCGGAGACCGTGACTACTACCGCCTCCCACCACCTCTCACCCGCCTTCCCCGGCCGCGCCCCCTGGGGCACGGCCGGAAAGCTGCGAGCCTGGCAGCAGGGCGCCATGGAGAAGTACATCCAGGAGCAGCCGCGCGACTTCCTCGCCGTCGCCACCCCCGGCGCCGGGAAGACCACCTTCGCGCTGACGCTCGCGTCCTGGCTGCTGCACCACCACGTCGTGCAGCAGGTCACCGTCGTCGCGCCCACCGAGCACCTGAAGAAGCAGTGGGCCGAGGCGGCCGCCCGGATAGGGATCAAGCTGGACCCCGACTACAGCGCCGGTCCGCTGAGCAAGGAGTACCACGGGGTCGCCGTCACCTACGCGGGCGTCGGCGTCCGCCCGATGCTGCACCGCAACCGGTGCGAGCAGCGCAAGACCCTGGTCATCCTCGACGAGATCCACCACGCCGGTGACTCCAAGTCCTGGGGCGAGGCGTGCCAGGAGGCGTTCGACCCCGCGACCCGGCGGCTCGCGCTCACCGGGACGCCCTTCCGGTCGGACACCAACCCGATCCCGTTCGTCGTGTACGAGGAGGGCAACGACGGCATCCGGCGCTCGTCCGCCGACTACACCTACGGCTACGGCAACGCCCTGGCCGACGGCGTCGTGCGCCCCGTGATCTTCCTCAGCTACAGCGGCAACATGCGCTGGCGCACCAAGGCGGGCGACGAGATCGCGGCCCGGCTCGGCGAGCCGATGACCAAGGACGCCATCGGGCAGGCGTGGCGCACCGCCCTGTCGCCCACCGGCGACTGGATCCCCAATGTGCTGAGCGCCGCCGACAAGCGCCTCACCGAGGTCCGCAAGGGCATCCCGGACGCGGGCGGGCTCGTCATCGCCACGGACCAGGAGTCGGCCCGCGCGTACGCCAAGATCCTGAAGAAGGTCACCGGCGAGTCGGCCACCGTCGTCCTGTCCGACGAAAAGGCCGCCTCGAAGAAGATCGACAAGTTCAGCGAGGACGACTCGCGCTGGATGGTCGCGGTCCGCATGGTGTCCGAGGGCGTCGACGTGCCGCGCCTGGCCGTCGGGGTGTACGCCACCACCATCTCGACCCCGCTGTTCTTCGCCCAGGCCGTCGGCCGCTTCGTGCGCTCCCGCAGGCGCGGCGAGACCGCCTCCGTCTTCGTCCCCACCATCCCGATGCTCCTCGACTTCGCCAACGAGATGGAGGTCGAGCGGGACCACGTCCTCGACAAGCCCAAGAAGGGCAGCGACGAGGAGAACCCGTTCGCCGAGGAGGACAAGCTCCTCGCCGACGCGGAGAAGCTGGAGGACGAGGAGACCGAGGAGCAGCTGCCCTTCGAGGCCCTGGAGTCCGACGCGGTCTTCGACCGGGTGCTCTACGACGGTGCCGAGTTCGGCATGCAGGCGCACCCCGGCAGCGAGGAGGAGCAGGACTACCTCGGCATCCCCGGCCTCCTCGAACCCGATCAGGTCCAGCTGCTGCTCCAGAAGCGGCAGACCCGGCAGATCGCGCACAGCAGGCAGAAGCCCGCGTCCGAGGCCGACCTCCTGGAGAAGCCCGCCCAGGACCGCCCGGTCGTCACCCACAAGCAACTCCTCGGCCTGCGGAAGCAGTTGAACACCATGGTCTCCGCCTACACCCACCAGAGCGGCAAGCCGCACGGCGTCATCCACACCGAGCTGCGCCGGGTCTGCGGCGGACCGCCGAGCGCGGAGGCCACCGCCGGGCAGATCGAGCAGCGGATCAAGAAGGTCCAGGAGTGGGCCACCCGCATGCGGTGACCCGCGCGCGGCGCACAACCGGCCCCGGAACCCTCACCACAGGGTCCCGGGGCCTTGTCGCGAGGCGCGCGGCACCCTGTCGATCAATGAATCGGCCGAAAAAATTTTCACCGTGAGTTAACCGTGGTTCACATCCGGTCTACGGAGCGTCGCGGGAGAGTCGGCCGACCTGGACGCGCGTAGATGCGCGATGAACGGTCCGCGCGCCGCTGACCGGCACTTATGCTCGTGCGGCGCAACCGGGTTTTTGAGGGAGACCGGATTCTGGACGAGGGCTTCCGCTGAGCGGACTCGCTCGCTACTGTCCAAAAAATGTGAACGCCCCGTGGCAACGCCGCCGCGGAGCGCAGCCGGTGCCTTGGCCAGGCCGGCGGCCTCTCCGTGCGTCGCCCCGGGACCGGTGGCGCACATCCCACGGGACAGCCGCGGCCGCTCACCACGGAGGAGAGGGCGTCGTGACCGCGGAGACCTCCCAGACGCTCGACAGAGGACTGCGTGTCCTCAAACTGCTCGCCGACACCGACCACGGCCTGACGGTCACCGAGTTGTCCAACAAACTCGGCGTCAACCGCACCGTGGTCTACCGTCTGCTCGCCACGCTGGAGCAACACGCCTTGATACGCCGTGACTTGGGCGGCCGGGCACGGGTGGGTCTCGGCGTTCTGCGCCTGGGCCGCCAGGTCCACCCCCTCGTCCGCGAGGCGGCGCTTCCGGCGTTGCGCTCGCTGGCCGAGGACATCGGGGCCACCGCCCATCTCACTCTGGTCGACGGCTCCGACGCGCTGGCGGTCGCGGTGGTCGAACCGACCTGGACCGACTACCACGTCGCCTACCGGGCGGGCTTCCGCCACCCGCTGGACCGGGGGGCCGCCGGCCGGGCGATCCTCGCCGCCCGCCAGAAGCCGGTGGGCGAGACCGCCTACACCCTCACCCACGGCGAACTGGAGGCGGGCGCGAGCGGTGCGGCGGCGGCGCTCATGGGCGTGACGGGGGTGGAGGGCAGCGTCGGCGTCGTCATGCTGGCGGACTCCGTCCCGGAACGCGTGGGACCCCGCGTGGTGGACGCGGCCCGGGAAGTGGCGGACGCGCTTCGCTGACGCGGTCACGCCGCGGCCGGGGCCCGCCGCGGGGTTCCGGCCCCCGGCGAGCCGGTTCCGTCCTCGAACGCCGGACGGGCCGGATTGCCCGGCCGCCCCGGTCCGGGAGGCCGGACGTTAGATTGGACCGGTGTCCACACAGCGCCTCGCCCTAGCCGCCCTCCCCGTAGTCGCCCTCCTCGGAGTGGCCGCCTTCGCGCCGCTGCCGTTCACGCTGGCGCAGCCCGGGACGACCGCGGACGTGCTCGGGGACGACCGCGGCACCCCGGTGATCAGCATCGAGGGCGCGCCCACCCGGCCCACCAAGGGCGAGCTGCGGATGACGACGATCGTGGCGACGGGCCCGAAGACGGACGTCGGCATCGGGGACGTCGTGGACAGCTGGTTCCGGACGGACCGGGCCGTGCTGCCCCGCGACTCCGTCTACCCGACCGGCGGCTCCGAGAAGGAGATCGAGAAGCACAACCTGGACGACATGGCGAAGTCCCAGGACGACGCCGTCGACGCCGCGCTGCACTACCTGGGCCGCAAGCCCGGCTCGGTGGACGTCACCCTGCACCTGGCGGACATCGGCGGCCCCAGCGCCGGACTGTTCTTCGCGCTCGGCATCGTGGACAAGCTGGACGGCGACGGTTCGGGCGGCGACCTCACCGGCGGCCGTACCGTCGCGGGCACGGGCACGATCGCCGCGGACGGCGAGGTCGGCGCCGTCGGCGGGGTCTCGCTCAAGACGCAGGCGGCCCGGCGGGACGGGGCGACCGTCTTCCTCGTGCCGAAGGCGGAGTGCTCGGAGGCGAAGTCGGAGCTGCCGAAGGGGCTGCGGCTGATCCCGGTCACCACACTGAAGAGCGCGGTGAACTCGCTGCGGGCCCTGGACCACGGCGGCGAGATCCCCAGCTGCTGACCGGGGAGGGCGCCCGCCGGGTCAGCCCTCCTTGATGAGCCCCTCCTCGATCAGCCAGTCCTTCGCCACGTCGTGCGGGTCCTGGCCCTCGACGTCCACCCTGGCGTTCAGGTCCTGGGCGACCTCCGTGTTCAGCCGCTTGCTGAGCGGGTCGAGGAGGCCGGCGATCTCCGGGTACTTCTCCAGCGTCGGGGTGTGCACCACGGGCGCCGCGTTGTAGTTGGGGAAGAAGTGCTTGTCGTCCTCCAGCACCTCCAGGTTCATCGCCTTGATGCGGCCGTCCGTGGTGAAGACCTCGCCGAGCAGGCACGAGTCGGACTTGGAGACCTGGGTGTAGATGATGCCCGCGTCCATCTTCTTGATGTTGGACGCCGGCAGGGACATCCCGTACGCCTTCTCCATGCCGGGCAGCCCGTCGTCGCGCGAGGCGAACTCGTTCTCGACGCAGACCGTCACCGCCGAGGGGCTCTTCTTCGCCAGGGCGGCGACGTCGGACAGCGTCTTCAGGTGGTACCTGGTGTTGTTCTTGGCGCTGATCGCCAGCGCGTAGGTGTTGTTGAGGGTGGACGGCCGCAGCCAGGTCACCCCGTTCTTCAGGTCCGCGTCCCGCACCGCCCTCCACTGCTCCATCGGGTCGGTGATCGGCTTCGCGTGCCCGAGATACGTGATCCAGCCGGTGCCCGTGTACTCGTACTCGGCGTCCGCGTCGCCCTGGATGACCGCCTCGCGGGCGCTGATCGAGCTCGGCAGGTTCGTCCGGTCCAGGACCTCCGCCCCGGCCGCCTTGAAGATCAGCCCGATCATCTGGCCCAGGATGATGTTCTCGCTGAAGTTCTTCGAGGTGACGGTCAGCGACGCGCCGTCCAGCGGCTGCCCCTGCCCGACCGACCCGGGCACCACGTCGTCCACCATCGGCGACCCGCTCTTCAGCCCGCACCCGGCCAGCACCAGGGACAGCGCGGCCCCCGCCGCGAGAGCCCCGCGCATCCGCGTCCTCATCGCCCCACCTCCAGGCCGCGCGGGGTCAGCGCCACCTCGGCCAGCGAGGCCAGCCAGTCCACCAGGAGCGCCAGCACCACCGTCAGGACCGAGCCGAGCACCAGGACCGGCATGCGCTGGGTCTGGATGCCCGAGGTGATCAGGTCGCCCAGCCCGCCGCCGCCCCCGAAGGTCGCCAGGGTCGCCGTGCCCACGTTCAGGACGAGCGCGGTCCGGACCCCCGCCAGGATCAGCGGTACGGCGAGGGGGAGTTCGACCTTGGTCAGGGTGCCCATGGCCGACATGCCGATGCCGCGCGCGGCCTCCACCATGTTCGGCTCGATCGCCTTGAGACCGGCGACCGTGTTGGACAGCACCGGCAGCACCGCGTAGATCACCATGCCGGTGATGGCGGTGGACGGGCCGATGCCGAGCCAGATGACCAGCAGCGCCAGCAGACCGATCGCCGGGGTCGCCTGCCCGATGTTGGCGATCGCCGTCACCACGGGGGCCGCCCTGGTCAGGCCCCGCCGGGTCAGCGCGATGCCCAGCGGAATGGCGATGATCAGCACCCAGAACGTGGAGATCGCGGTCAGCCGCACATGCTGCCACCAGCGCACCTCGACCGTGTCCCCGGCGATCGAGTTCTCCGCGATCGAGTCCAGGTGCACGTTCTCGATCCAGACGTAGGTGAGGACCAGCACGACCGCGAGGACCGCCGGGAGCACCACCAGCTTGCGCCAGGTGATCCGGCGCGCCGGTTTCGCCGGCTGCGGGACGGGCTCGGCCTCCTCCTCGTCGCGGAAGGCGTGCCCCTTCACGTCGTGCTCGCCCGGGGGCCGTTCGCGGCCCGGTGCGCGGGAGGAGCCGGACGGGGAGTCGGGGGTCATGCGCCCGCACCGCCCTCCAGCTCCTCGGCGGTCTGGTGGACCCGCAGCTCCTCCAGGTCGTGCTGGTGCTCGATGGCGGCGAGCCGGTCCGCCTCCAGGAGCTCGTGCACCGAGTTCATCAGGGTGTGCATGTCCACGACCCCGGTGAACTCGCCGCGCCGCCCGGTCACCGCGACCCGCCCGCCGCTGTCGGTGAGCACCGCCTCCAGCGCGTCGTGCAGCGTCGCGTCCCGGGTCACCGTGTCGTGGACCAGCTGCCCGGCGCGCGCCAGGGAGCCCCGGGCCCGCATCAGGTCGCCGCGCCGCAGCCACTTGTAGGGGCGGCCCCTGCGGTCCAGCATCAGCAGCTCGTTGTGCGAGCCGCTGCGCAGCTTGTTGAAGATCGACTGGAGCGGGTCGTCCACGGTCACGGTCGGGAAGTCGGCGATCTCCACCTCCCGCACCCGGGTCAGGTTGAGCCGTTTCAGCGCCGCGCCGGCGCCGACGAAGCCGGAGACGAAGTCGTCCGTCGGGTTGGTGAGGATGGCCTCCGGGGTGTCGAACTGCGCGATGTGCGAGCGCTCGCGGAGCACCGCGATCCGGTCGCCCAGCTTGATCGCCTCGTCGAAGTCGTGGGTGACGAAGACGATCGTCTTGTGCAGCTCGTGCTGGAGCCGGATGAGTTCGTCCTGGAGGTGGTCGCGCGTGATCGGGTCGACCGCGCCGAACGGCTCGTCCATCAGCAGCACCGGCGGGTCCGCGGCCAGCGCCCGGGCCACGCCCACGCGTTGCTGCTGCCCGCCGGAGAGAGCGCGCGGATAGCGGCCGTGGAACTCGCGCGGGTCGAGCCCGACCAGGTCCAGCATCTCCTCGACCCGGTCCTTCACCCGGGACTTGGACCAGCCCACCATCTTCGGCACCAGGGCGATGTTCTCGGCGACCGTCATGTGCGGGAAGAGCCCGGAGGACTGGATCGCGTACCCGATCTTCCGGCGCAGCTTCACCGGGTCGATGTCGGTGACGTCCTCGTCGTCGATCCGGATCCGGCCCGAGGTGGGCTCGATCAGCCGGTTGATCATCTTCAGCGTGGTGGACTTCCCGCAGCCGGACGGGCCCACGAAGATCACGGTCTCGCCGGCCTTGATCTCCATGGAGACGTTCTCCACGGCGGGGTTGGGGTTGCCCGGGTAGCGCTTGGACAGGTTCTCCAGCTGGATGGCGGCGCCGGAGGTGGCCATCGGCTCCGGCACGGTTTCGGTCGCGGTCTCAGACACGGATCCCCCTGGGGATGGTGAGCCGGCCCAGCAGGACGTACGCGGCGTCGAAGAGCAGGGCGAGGATGACGATGCCGAGCGTGCCCGCGAGCACCTGGTTGATCGCGTTGGCGCTGCCCAGTGAGGCGATGCCCCGGAAGATCTCGTTCCCGAGGCCGGGCCCGGAGGCGTACGCGGCGATGGCGGCGATCCCCATCAGCATCTGCGTGGAGACCCGGATGCCGGTCAGGATCGGCGGCCAGGCCAGCGGCAGCTCCACCTTGAACAGCCGCGCGGTCCGCGACATCCCGATGCCCTTCGCGGCGTCCACCAGGGCCGGGTCGACGCCGCGCAGGCCCACGATCGCGTTGCGGACGACGGGGAGCAGCCCGTACAGCGTCAGCGTGATCACCGTGGGCGCGACGCCCAGGCCGACCAGTGGGATGAGCAGACCGATGGCGGCCAGGGACGGGATGGTGAGCACGGTCGCCGTCGAGGTGATCGCCACCGAGGAGCCCCAGCCGCTGCGGTAGCTGACGACGCCGATCAGGACACCGAGCACGGTGGCGATGACCATGCACTGGAAGACCGCGCTGACGTGCTGGAAGGCGTCGGTGAGCAACTGCTGATGACGGTTGCCCACGTACTCCCAGAAGCTCACCCGTCCTCCTCGGCTCAGTCGGTGTCCCGCGCCGCCTGTTCCACGAGCGGGATGACGCGCAGCGGTACGGGGTTCTCCATGACGATGGCCGTCGAGGCCCGGACGATGCCATCAAATCCGACAACCCGGTCGATCACCCGCTGGAGATCGGCGTTGGACCGGGCCACGAGCCGGCACAGCATGTCCCCGTGCCCGGTGGTGGTGTGCAGTTCGAGGACCTCCGGTACGCCGCTCAAGTGCGCCCGTACGTCGGCGCCTTGGCCCTGTTTGATCTCCAGCGTCGCGAACGCGGTGACCGGATAGCCGAGGGCCGCCGGATCGACGTCCGGGCCGAATCCGCGGATGGCGCCATTGGACTGAAGACGGTCCAGGCGCGCCTGCACCGTCCCGCGTGCCACGCCCAGCCTGCGCGACGCCTCCAGGACGCCGATCCTGGGTTCACGCGCGAGCAGCACGATGAGCCGCCCGTCCAGTCGGTCGATCGCCATGCCCCGGCCTCCGTCGGTGTGATGGGCACCATGTACAGATGGTCCGGCCATCATGGCCACCTGCTGTACAGGTTGACCAGTGAATACGGGAACTGTTGCGCACCTTGCGGAGTGGCGGGAACCTCTGGGCATGACAGAGACGATGCACAGCACCCCCGAGACGTCCCGGCAGGCCGACCCCTTCCCCGTCAAGGGGATGGACGCCGTCGTCTTCGCCGTGGGCAACGCCAAGCAGGCCGCGCACTACTACTCGACCGCCTTCGGCATGAAGCTGGTGGCCTACTCCGGCCCTGAGACCGGCAGCCGCGAGACCGCCAGCTACGTGCTGACCAGCGGCTCCGCCCGCTTCGTCCTCACCTCCGTCGTGAAGGCGTCCACCGACTGGGGCCACTTCCTGGAGGACCACGTCGCCGCGCACGGCGACGGCGTGATCGACCTCGCCATCGAGGTCCCGGACGCCCGCGCGGCGTACGCCTACGCCGTCGAGCACGGTGCCACCGGCATCGAGGAGCCGTACGAGACGAAGGACGAGCACGGCACCGTCGTGCGCGCCGCCATCGCCACGTATGGCAAGACCCGGCACACCCTGGTCGAGCGGACCGGCTACGACGGGCCGTACCTGCCCGGCTACGTCGCCGCCGACCCGATCGTCGAGCCGCCGGCCAAGCGCTTCTTCCAGGCCATCGACCACTGCGTGGGCAACGTCGAGCTCGGCCGGATGAACGAGTGGGTCGCGTTCTACAACAAGGTCATGGGCTTCACGAACATGAAGGAGTTCGTGGGCGACGACATCGCCACCGAGTACTCCGCGCTCATGTCCAAGGTCGTCGCCGACGGCACGCTCAAGGTCAAGTTCCCGATCAACGAGCCGGCCATCGCGAAGAAGAAGTCGCAGATCGACGAGTACCTGGAGTTCTACGGCGCCGCCGGTGTCCAGCACATGGCGCTCGCCACCAACGACATCGTCGCCTCGGTGAAGGCGATGCGCGCCGCCGGCGTGCAGTTCCTGGACACCCCGGACTCGTACTACGACACGCTCGGCGAGTGGGCCGGCGAGACCCGCGTGCCGGTCGAGACCCTGCGCGAGCTGAAGATCCTGGTGGACCGCGACGAGGACGGCTACCTGCTCCAGATCTTCACCAAGCCGGTCCAGGACCGCCCGACCGTCTTCTTCGAGATGATCGAGCGCCACGGTTCCATGGGCTTCGGCAAGGGCAACTTCAAGGCCCTGTTCGAGGCGATCGAGCGCGAGCAGGAGAAGCGCGGCAACCTCTGACGCGCAGGGCATGAGTGAGGGGCGGGCCGCCTTCCGGCCCGCCCCTCACTCCGTACGTCGGCCCGTACGTCAGCGAACGGCCGCCGCCGGTGCCGGTGACGGCTGTACGGCGGCCCGCGCGACGGCCGCCGCGGGCGCCGGACCATCGGGCTGCTGCTGCTGCTGCTGCTGCTGCTGCGGTTCCGGGGCCTGGGGCGCGGGGCCTTGCGGTGCGGGAGCCTGCGGGGACGGGGGCTCCGGGGCCGGCGGGGGCTGCATGTCCGCCGGGCCGCCCGCCGGGGGCTCGCCCAGGTCGTCCAGCGCCTCCCGGGCCGCCGGCGCGTCCAGCGGCGAGAACTTCGGGTTGGTCCGCAGCGCCCCCTCCAACTGGCGGCGCGCCGGACCGTAATCGCCCAGCGCGCGCTGCACCATGCCCAGGTGGTACGCGTACGAGGCGTTCTGCCCGCCCGAGTCCACCGCCCGCTGCGCGTACTCCAGCGCCCCCTCCGAGTCGCCCGACCGGTGCAGCGCCCAGCCCAGCGCGTCCGCCACCGCCGGGCTGCGGTGGCCCCGCTTCCACTCCGCCCGCAGCAGCTCCACCGCCGCGTCCGCGTCGCCGTGCGCGGCCTCGAAGCGGCCCAGCGGCAGCGACTCGTCCACGCCGCGCGCCCTGCCCCGGTCCAGGGCCGCCCGCAGCTTCTCGTACTGGCCCACCGAGTCGCCGTCGAGCCCCAGCGACTCGTACAGCTCGCCCAGCTCAAGCAGGTAGGCCGGGCGCGGCGACTTCGCCAGCGCGGCCTGGTAGTCCCGCACGGCCTCGTCGGTGCGCCCGAGGGCCGCCAGCGCCCGCGCCCGCCCGGCCAGCGACGGGTGGTGGCCCCTCTCGACGCGGAGCGCCGCCCCGTACTGCGCCACGGCCTCCTTCGGCTCGCCCCGCTCCCAGGCCAGGTCACCCAGTCTCGCCAGGCAGGCGGCCTTCTCGGCGGGCGTCTTCGCCCGGTTCGCCGCGTCCTGCGCGGTGGCCAGCGCGTCCTCGCGCCAGCCCCGGTCGCGGTACATCTCGGCGGCCCGGCCCAGCGCCGGGACCCCGGCCCGCAGCTCGGTGAACCGCTCCACCGCCGTGATCGCCGACTTCTGGTCGCCCAGGCCGTTGTACGCGTCGATCAGCTGCGGGTAGACCGTCCACTCCTTCGGCCGCCGCGCCCGGACCGTCTCGCCCCACTTCTTGGCGGTCACGAAGTCGCGGCGGGCGTTGGCCAGCGATGCGAGGCCCACCCAGGCGGCCGTGTTGCCGCTCTCGCCGGGGCGCACGTCCAGCGACCGCTTCAGCGCCCGCTCGGCCCGGGTGTAGTAGGCCGGGTCGGCCGCCCGCCGCCCCGCCTCCACGTACGCCGACCCCAGCACCGCCCAGGAGTCCGCGTCCGAGGGGTGCGTGCCCACCCACTTCTGCCGGTCCCCGATGAGCGCCGTCAGATCGGCGAGCGCGGCGGGGGAGCCGGCGGCCGTGGCGCTCATCGCCCGTGAGACCGGGCCGGACGCGGGCGGTGGGGCGTCCTTCTCGTCGTCGGGCACCGCGACCACCGCGCCCGTCACCAGGACCGCGCCCGCCACGATGCCGAAGGCGGCGCGGCGCAGTGTCGTACGCATCGTGGGGGGCGGCGGCTCGGCCGGGGACGCGGGGTCCGGCGGGGACGCGTCCGGGGCGGGCCAGTCGGTGTCGAAGGAGTACTCGGGCCCGGAGGCCCCCGGGGGCTGCTGAGGCGTGAGATCCATGCCGCTCACTGTGCGTCAGTATGAAGATCACACCGAGCCTTGGGATCGCCACCGCAGACGGGTTCACACCAATGGGCCCGGGTGCCACGCTTGGATCATGGACGATCTCCTCGAACAGCTGCGGGCGGGTCTTCCCGCCGGGGCCGTGCTCACCGACCCGGACATCACCGCCTCCTACGCCCACGACATGGCGAGCTTCTGCGCGGCCGGCGCCCCCGCCGTCGTCGTGCTCCCGCGCACCGTGGAACAGGTCCAGCACGTCATGCGCACCGCCACCGCGCTGCGCGTCCCGGTGGTCCCGCAGGGTGCGCGCACGGGCCTGTCGGGCGCCGCCAACGCCACGGACGGCTGCATCGTCCTCTCCCTGGTGAAGATGGACCGCATCCTGGAGATCAGTCCCGTCGACCGGGTCGCCGTGGTCGAGCCGGGGGTGATCAACGCCGTGCTCTCCCGCGCGGTGGACGAGCACGGCCTGTACTACCCGCCGGACCCGTCCAGCTGGGAGATGTGCACCATCGGCGGCAACATCGGCACCGCGTCCGGCGGCCTGTGCTGCGTGAAGTACGGGGTCACCGCCGAATACGTCCTCGGTCTCGACGTCGTCCTCGCCGACGGACGCCTGCTGAGCACCGGCCGCCGCACCGCCAAGGGCGTCGCCGGATACGACCTCACCCGCCTCTTCGTCGGCTCCGAGGGCAGCCTCGGGATCGTCGTGAAGGCCGTCCTCGCGCTGAAGCCCCGGCCGCCCCGGCAGCTCGTGCTGGCCGCCGAGTTCGCCGACGCGGCGAGCGCCTGCGACGCGGTCTGCCGGATCATGGAGGGCGGCCACACCCCGTCACTCCTCGAACTGATGGACCGTACGACCGTCCAGGCGGTCAACCGGATGGCCAACATGGGCCTGCCCGAGACCACCGAGGCCCTGCTGCTCGCCGCCTTCGACACTCCGGACCCGGCCGCCGACCTCACCGCGGTCGCCGCCCTGTGCACCGCCGCCGGCGCCACCGACGTCGTCCCGGCGGAGGACGCGGCCGAGTCCGAGATGCTGCTCCAGGCCCGGCGGATGTCGCTGACCGCGCTGGAGACCGTCAAGCCGGCGACGATGATCGACGACGTGTGCGTACCGCGCTCGCGGCTCGGCGCGATGCTGGCGGGCACGGCGGAGATCGCCGAGAAGTACGGCCTCACCATCGGCGTCTGCGCCCACGCGGGCGACGGCAACACCCACCCCGTCGTCTGCTTCGACCCCGCCGACGCCGACGAGTCCCGGCGGGCCCGGGAGTCCTTCGACGCGATCATGGCGCTCGGCCTCGCCCTCGGCGGCACGATCACCGGCGAGCACGGGGTGGGCGTGCTGAAGAAGGAGTGGCTGGCCCGGGAACTCGGCGAGACCGGCGTGGAACTGCACCGGGGCATCAAGCAGGCGTTCGACCCGCTGGGGCTGCTCAACCCGGGCAAGGTGTTCTGACCGGCCCCGGACCCGGCCCACGCCCCTCAACACTCCCCGTCCTGCGACTCGTCCGACGGCCACGGGTCGCTCATCCACAGGTCGTCGGCCGGCAGTGGCGCGAGGAGTTCGGCCAGCCCCTCGTCGATGCCGAGCCGTTCGGTCTCGGTACCCGGCGGCACCACGCGCAGGGTCCGCTCCACCCAGACGGCGACGGCCGCGGACGGCACCTCCAGCAGGGCGTTGCCGTCCGGCGACGTCAGCGCCACGCAGATGACGCTGTTCCCGGCCACCTTGGTCGGCCAGATCCGTACGTCCCCCTGCCCGCACGGGCGGAAGACCCCCTCCACCAGCAGATCGCGGGCGAACGTCCAGTACACCGGCGAGTCCGAGGTGATGTGGAAGGTGATGTGCACCGCGTACGGGTCCTCCGTGCGGTACGTCAGCCTGGCCGGTACGGGGATGCTGCGCTCGGGCGACAGGACCAGCTTGAGCTCCAGCTCGCGTTCCACGACGGTGTGCATGACGGCGTCCTTCCGTTCTCCGGGGCCGGTCCCACGACCGGCCCGCACAGGTGAGAGCGCCTTGCACGCCATCCATTACGCGACTTCCCAAAAAAAGTTCGGGTGACCGGAAAGTGGGCCAAACGTCCGGACCGGCCCGGGAGTACGCGCCTGTCTGGTAGATGTGGACCCCTGTATTGAGGCCGCGAAGAGATACGGGACCACGGTGATGAGCGCCCCAACCCCGGCACCCGGTGACGAGAGCCCCCGCGAGGGGTACTACCCCGACCCGTCCATCCCCGGTTACGTCCGCTACTGGAACGGCGCCTCCTGGGTGCCCGGCACCAGCCGCCCGGCCCCGAAGCAGGAGGAGCCGGCGGTGGTCGAGGAGACCGGCCCCGTCTTCCTCGACGAGGAGGGCCGCGAGGGCGGCCGCCCCGAACCCGCCATCGCCTGGCAGGCCGACGCCTCCCGCCAGTCCGGCTTCGCCGGGGCGCGGGACCACGTGTCGTGGCCGGAGGCCCCGGCCGAGGAGGCCCCGGAGGTCCCGGCCGCCCCGGACGCCCCGGACGCCCCGGACGAGGCGGTCCCGGCCCCGGCCCCCGCGGACCCGAGGCCCCCCGCGCAGAGGGTTCCGTCCTCAAGCGCCGGACGGGCTGGGTTGCAGCCGCATCAAGCCCGTCCGCCGACTGAGGACGGAACCGGTGAGCCGGAGCATCCCGCCCCCGCCGAGGGCACCCTGACCCTCCGTACCCTCGACAGGCGCCCCGTGCCGGAGGCGCGTCCTGTGCCGCAGACGCACCCCGCGCCCGAGGCGCGTCCCGCGCCGCAGACGCGCCCTGTGCCGGAGGCGCGTCCCGCGCCGCAGACGCGCCCTGTGCCGGAGGCGCGTCCCGCGCCGCAGACGCGCCCTGTGCCGGATGCGCGCCCCGTGCCGGAGGCGCGTCCTGTGCCGCAGACGCGCCCCGCGCCCGAGGCGCGCCCCGTGCCGCAGACGCACCCCGTGACGCCCTGGAAGCCCCCGGTCGATGACCCCTTCCAACGCCTCGTCGCGGCGCAGACCGAGGGCCGCCCCGCCCCGCTCGGCAAGCGGTTCGCCGCCCGGCTCATCGACACCGTGGTGCTGGGCGCGCTCACCGCCGTGGCCGCCGTGCCGCTGGCCGGCCGGGCCGTGGACCACATCGACGGGAAGATCGACGCCGCGAAGCAGACCGGCGAGACGGTCACCGTATGGCTGCTGGACTCCACCACGGCCGCGCTGGGCGGCGCGGCGCTGGGGGTGTTCCTCGTGCTGGGCGTCCTCCTCGACGCGGTGCCGACCGCGAAGTGGGGCCGTACGCTCGGCAAGAAGTTGTGCGGCCTCGACGTACGGGACATCGAGTCCCACGAGACCCCCCGCTTCGGCGCCGCGCTCCGCCGGTGGCTGGTCCACGGCGTGCTGGGCATCCTGGTCGTCGGGATCGCCGACGTGCTGTGGTGCCTGGTGGACCGGCCCTGGCGCCAGTGCTGGCACGACAAGGCGGCCCGGACCTTCGTCGCGGGCTGACACCATCCGCCGAACGCCGTCCCCCGAACGCACCTGAGCCGTTGCGGGGCCCCGGGCCCCGCGATGCACTGCCCCCATGAGCAACGATCAGCCGCCGCCCGGTCAGCCGCCCGAGGACGACCCGTTCAGGAAGCAGCCGCCCGGGGACCAGCCGCCGCCGTCGTCCGGCTCGCCCTACGGCGGCAGCGCGCCGCCGCCGCCCCCGCCGCACGACCCGGGACCCTACGGTGGCGGCGGTCCTTACGGCGGTGCGGACCCCCTGGCGGGAATGCCGCCGCTCGCGGAGCCCGGCAAGCGCATCCTGGCCCGGCTGATCGACTTCCTGATCATCTCGATCCCGCTGTACCTGATCTCACTGCCCTGGGGCGGCGCGGTCGGGGTGTCGGACGGCAACGGCAACGACGACGACGTCAGCGACGTCTTCGCGCAGACGTACAGCGGGCATCAGCTGCTCTGGTCGCTGATCGGGCTCGTCTGCTACGTCGCGTACGACACGTACTTCACGCACAAGGACGGCCGCACGCTCGGCAAGCGGCTGCTGAAGATGCGGGTCGCGATGCTCAACGACGGCAGGGTGCCGGATACCGGCGCGGCGTTCCTGCGGGCCGTGGTGCTGTGGCTGCCGGCGCTGCTGTGCTGCCCGTGCCTGTGGTGGCTGATCAACATCGTGCTGATGTTCACGGACAAGCCCTACCGCCAGGGGCTCCAGGACAAGGCGGCCAAGACGGTGGTGGTCACCGTCAACTGAGGCTCGATCCGGACGCGGCCGGCACTCAGCGCGTGCTCTGCGCGGAGACGGGCGCGCGCTCCTCGTCGCGGGCGGCGGGCGCGGTGCCACGGTGTACGGACACCGGGGCGGCAGTTCCCGTCGTCCTCGGCGCGTGGCGGCGGGGCTTCGTGGGTACGGTGACGGACACCACGAGACCGAGGGCGAGTGCGACCGTGCCGACGGCGGCGATACCGATGCCCGAACCGGTGCGGAACAGCAGCAACATGGCCAGGGTCGAGAGGACGACGGTGACCGAACCGTAGAAGAGCTGTGCGGCAGTAGGACGCGGCATGGCGTTTTCCGTCCTCGGGACGTCGGATGGGCGGTCTCTCGACACCGGTCGCGCTGTCAAGCGACTCTATGACGGTGGATGCCCGGGAGGAACGGGTGGTAAGCGTAACCTAACCCACAGTGCCGATGCATGGGGGGCGCACGGAGTCATCCCCCGCGCCCCTGGGGAGGGTTGACGCGCCGGTGGGTCCCGGATGCCGCGTCCGCATACCGGAAAAGTGCTCCTGCATAGTGCACTTGCTCTGTTCAAGTCAAGGTCTGTCTTTTCTTCCGTAACTCCGGTCGAATGTCGTCACTTGTGACGCGTTTCCGCGCGCGGCCTCTCCACACTCCCGGGCCGTCGCCGCGGGCGCCGGGGAGGACTGCATCACGTGATCATTAAGAGACGGGCGCTTCGGACCGGAGCGGTTGTCGTGGCCATGGCCGCGACTGCCGCGACCGCATCCGCCTTCGCCACCGCTCAGGCAGATGACCAGGCGTCGGGTACCGCTGCCTCCATCGACCGCCGGGACCCGGGGTCGGCCAAGGGCAACAACCACGACCTGGAGGGCCCGTTCAGCAAGCAGCAGGCCGCTCAGCGCCAGGCTGCCCTGGAGCAGGTCATATCCGGCGACAAGAAGGTCTCGTCGCGCGGAGGCTCGAAGGTCGTCAAGCTCGACAGCAACAAGTACGTCGAGCTCGGCCGTGAGAAGACCGACAAGATCTTCACCGTCCTGGTGGAGTTCGGCGACCAGGTCGACAACACGACCATGTACGACCCGGACGGCGCCGGCCCCAAGCCCGCCGTCAAGAAGTACGGCGGCACGCCGGGACCGCTGCACAACCGGATAGCCCAGCCGGACCCGAAGAAGGACAACAGCACTGCCTGGCAGGCCGATTACAACCAGGCCCACTTCCAGGAGCTGTACTTCGGCGAGGGCGCCGGCAAGCACTCCCTGAAGACGTACTACGAGAAGACCTCGTCCGGCCGTTACTCGGTCGACGGTGAGGTCTCCGACTGGGTCAAGGTCCCCTACAACGAGGCGCGCTACGGCTCGAACTACTGCGGTTCGACCAACTGCGCCAACGCCTGGGACATGATCAAGGACGGCGTCAACGCCTGGGCCGCGGACCAGAAGGCCAAGGGCCGCACGCCCGAGCAGATCAAGTCGGACCTGGCGCAGTACGACCAGTGGGACCGTTACGACTACGACAACGACGGCAACTTCAACGAGCCCGACGGGTACATCGATCACTTCCAGATCGTGCACGCGGGTGAGGACGAGTCGGCCGGCGGCGGCGTCGAGGGCACCAACGCCATCTGGGCGCACCGCTGGTACGCGTACGGCACCAACGCCGGCGCCACCGGCCCGGCGAACAACAAGGCCGGCGGCACCGAGATCGGTGACTCCGGCATCTGGGTCGGCGACTACACCGCGCAGCCCGAGAACGGCGGCCTGGGCGTCTTCGCCCACGAGTACGGCCACGACCTCGGTCTCCCGGACCTGTACGACACGACCAACACCGCCGAGAACTCGGTCGGGTTCTGGTCGCTGATGTCGGCGGGCTCCTGGCTCGGCACCGGCAAGGACAGCATCGGGGACATGCCCGGTGACATGACCGCCTGGGACAAGCTCCAGCTGGGCTGGCTGAACTACGCGGAGGCCAAGGCCGCGACGAAGTCCACCCACAAGCTGGGCGTGTCCGAGTACAACACCAAGGACAAGCAGGCGCTCGTCGTCGAGCTGCCGGAGAAGGCCGTCACCACCGCCGTCACGACGCCCGCCGAGGGCGCCAAGCAGTGGTGGAGCGACATGGGCGACAACCTCAGCAACACGCTGTCGCGCCCCGTCGACCTGACCGGCAAGTCCAAGGCCTCCCTGGACCTCCAGGGCTGGTGGGACATCGAGAAGGACTACGACTACCTCTACACCGAGGTGTCCACCAACGGCGGCACCAGCTGGACCGCGATCGACGGCACCGCCGACGGTCAGCCGATCCCGCGCGACGCCAGTGACAAGCCGGCCCTGACCGACGTCTCCGGCAAGTACCAGAAGCTGTCGTACTCGCTGGACGCCTACGCGGGCCAGAAGATCGACATCCGCTTCCGCTACGCCACCGACGGCGGCGCGGGCGGCGTGGGCTTCGCGGCCGACACCATCTCGGTGACCGCCGACGGCACCCCGCTCTTCACGGACAACGCCGAGGGCGACGACAACGGCTGGACCGTCAAGGGCTTCTCGCGGGTCGGCAAGTCGTTCGAGAAGGACTACCCGCAGTACTACCTCGCGGAGAACCGTCAGTACGTCAGCTACGACCAGACGCTCAAGACGGGCCCGTACAACTTCGGGTTCTCCACGACCCGTCCGGACTGGGTCGAGCACTTCCCGTACCAGAACGGTCTGCTGGTCTGGCTGTGGGACACCTCCCAGAAGGACAACAACGTCTCGCAGCACCCGGGCCAGGGCCTGATCCTGCCGGTGGACGCGCACGCCAAGCCGCTGAAGTGGGCGAACGGCGCGGTCATCCGCAACAAGATCCAGCCCTTCGACGCGCCGTTCAGCTGGTACCCGACGGACGGCTTCACGCTGCACCTGGCCGACCAGGCCGTGAAGATCAAGCCGCAGCTCGGCGTCCCGGCCTTCGACGACCACAAGGGCACCTACTGGTACGCGGAGAACCCGACCGGAAGCGTCAAGGTTCCTGACACCAACACCAAGATCTCGATCGTCAGCGAGCCGCTCAGCGGCGACACGATGACGGTCCAGGTCGGTGCCTCGAAGAAGTAGAACCGCATCACCGCAGGTCACAGCATGATCGGCCGTCGCCCTCTAGCGGGCGGCGGCCGATCGTGTTTAGGTGCCTCTGTTCACTTTCTTATTGACACGATGTCTCACGGGGGAGCTCGTACACATGGCAGGCGGAGGATTCAGCAAATTGCCGAACGGCAGCGTGGTCGTCGCGATCACCCTGCCGAGCCCGGTGGAGGGCCCCGGTCCGGGAGCCCCCGTCCGGGTCCTGGTGCACGCGGCGAACCGGGCCCGCGCCCTGACCCGGCTGCGCAACCTGGGCCTGCGCGCCGTCTACCTCCGGGGCAACGCCGAACCGCCCACCCCGGACGAGATCACCGCCGTCCTGCACCACCCGGACGGCGTCCTGTGGCGCGCGAGGCCCGGCTGCGCGCAGGAGCTCTGGCACCCCATCCGCGCCCTGCTCAGGCCCGCCGTGCCCGCCGTCCCGGCAGGCAGGGGCTGACCCCGGCCCCGGGGGCTCAGACGACCGGCTTGCCGGTCAGCGTCACGCCCGCGCCGCGCAGCTCGGCCAGTGCCCGCTCCGTCGTCGCCTCGGCGACGCCCGCGGTCAGGTCCAGCAGCACCTGCGTGGCGAAGCCCTCGCGGGCGGCGTCCAGCGCGGTCGCGCGCACGCAGTGGTCGGTCGCGATGCCCACCACGTCGACCTCGCGGACGTCCCGCTCGCGCAGCCACGCGGCGAGGCCGGTGCCGTTCTCGTCCAGCCCCTCGAAACCGCTGTACGCCGCCGCGTGGGCACCCTTGTCGAACACCGTGTCGATGGCCCCGGAGGCGACCGCGGGGGCGAAGTTCGGGTGGAAGCCCACCCCCTCCGTACCGGCCACGCAGTGCGGCGGCCAGGAGTGCTCGAAGTCGGGGGCCGAGGAGAAGTGGTCCCCGGGATCGATGTGGTGGTCCCGGGTGGCCACCACGTACCGGTAGGCGGGACGGCTCTCGCCGATCAGGTCGGTGATGGCGGCGGCGACATCGGCACCCCCCGCCACGGCGAGGCTCCCGCCCTCACAGAAGTCGTTCTGAACGTCCACGACGATCAAGGCGCGGTGCATGGTGGCTGTCCTTCGGGGAGTGGGGGAGCGGTACGGGGATGGCTTCGAGCCTAGAGTCTCCTCGGAGGCAATCAAGCCCGTCAGGGCCTCGGGTCCCCCGTCACACGTACTCCGTGGGGATGACCGCCTCGCCGCGCGACAACTGCATCGCCGACAACGGCAGCCCCGCCCGCGCGGCGATGTGCCGCTCACGTGCCGCGTCCAGCGGCTCACGGGCCACCACCTCGCCGCCCCGGACCAGCTCCACCAGCAGCTGCCGCCCGGCCAGCTCCTCCGGCACCGGGCCGGTGCCGACCACCTCGGCCTCGGCCACGCCCTCCTCGTCCAGCCGGCGCGCCGCCCACTTGCGGCCGCCCTTGGAGGACTTCGCGCCCATCGACTTCTTCGCGACCGGACGCAGCTCGTCGGCCGGGTCGCCGGACCCCGCGCGGGCGACGAGCTTGTAGACCATAGAGCACGTGGGGTGCCCGCTGCCCGTGACGAGCTGCGTGCCCACCCCGTACGCGTCCACCGGCGCGGCGGCCAGCGAGGCGATGGCGTACTCGTCCAGGTCCGAGGTCACCACGATCTTCGTCCCGGTGGCGCCCAGCTCGTCCAGCTGCTGGCGCACCCGGTGGGCGACGAGCAGCAGGTCGCCCGAGTCGATCCGTACCGCACCCAGCTCCGGCCCGGCGATCCCGACCGCCGTACGGACCGCCTCGGCCACGTCGTACGTGTCGACGAGCAGCGTCGTACCGCGCCCCAGCGAGTCCACCTGCGCGCGGAAGGCGTCCCGCTCCGAGTCGTGCAGGAGGGTGAAGGCGTGGGCGCTCGTGCCGACCGTCGGGATGTTGTAGCGGAAACCGGCCGCCAGGTCGGAGGTGGTGTCGAAGCCGCCGATGTACGCGGCACGCGCCGAGGCGACCGCCGACAGCTCGTGGGTGCGGCGGGCGCCCATCTCGATCAGGCGGCGCCCGCCCGCCGCCGCCGACATCCGGGAGGCCGCCGCGGCGATGGCCGAGTCGTGGTTGAGGATCGAGAGGATCACCGTTTCGAGCAGCACGCACTCGGCGAACGAGCCCTCGACCCGCAGGATCGGCGAACCCGGGAAGTACACCTCGCCCTCCGGGTAGCCCCAGATGTCGCCGCCGAAGCGGTAGTCCGCCAGGTAGTCCAGCGTCGGCCCGTCCACGATCGCCTGGTCGCGCAGGAAGCCGAGCATCTCCTCGTCGAAGTGGAAGTTCTCCACCGCGTCCAGGACCCGCCCGATGCCCGCGACGACGCCGTAGCGCCGCCCCTCCGGCAGCCGGCGGGTGAACGCCTCGAAGACCGAGCGCCGCCCGGCCGTCCCGGCCTTCAGCGCGGCCTGCACCATCGTGAGCTCGTACTGGTCGGTGAAGAGCGCTGTCGACGGCACGCCGACCCGTCGCCCGAGGTCCGCTGAGTTCATGCCGGGGATGCTACCCCTATTTCGTCAGAGTGACGAGATGGGGGGCTCGGGGTGGGGCCGTTTGTGCGCCGGGCCCCTGCGAGTGGCAGCATGGGACAGGTGAGCGTCGCCCCTACAGAGATCGAACGTCCCGAATCGGCCGAGGACCACCTCGTCGTCCCCGAGCCCGACGTCCCCTGGGTGACGCTGGTCCACAACGACCCGGTCAACCTCATGAGCTACGTGACCTATGTCTTCCAGGCGTACTTCGGCTACTCCAAGGACAAGGCGCACAAGCTGATGCTCGACGTCCACCAGAAGGGCCGCGCCGTCGTCTCCAGCGGCAGCCGCGAGGAGATGGAACGCGACGTCCAGGCCATGCACGGCTACGGGCTGTGGGCCACGCTCACCCAGGACCGCAACTAGTACCGCGACCGGCACCGCACCGCACGGCCCACCCGCACCGCCCGACCATCATCGGAGAGAACCCATGGCCGGCCACTTCGAGGCCACTCCCGGCGGCGGCGCGGCCGTCGCGCTCGACGAGGTGGAGATCGCGATCCTGCGCTCCCTCGCCGTCCAGCTGCTCGAACTCATCGGCCCCGGCGACGAGCCCGCCGAAGGCGAGGACCCGCTGGCCGCGCTCTTCGCCGAGGGCCCCAGCGAGCCGCCCACCGACCCGGCCCTGGCCCGCCTCTTCCCCGAGGCGTACGGCGACAAGGACGACGAACTGCGCGCCGCGTCCGCCGAGTTCCGCCGGTTCACCGAGAACGACCTGCGCACCCGCAAGCGCGAGGACGCGCTCGTCGTCGTACGCACGCTGGACGCGCTTACCCCCGCCGGCGAGGGCGGCGCCGTGCTCACCCTCACCGCCGACGAGTGCCGCAACTGGCTCGGCTCGCTCAACGACCTCCGGCTCACCATCGGCACCCGCCTGGAGGTCGGCGACGAGGACGAGGACGAGGAGAGCTCGCTCTACCGGCTTCCTGACAGCGACCCCCGAAAGCCCATGGTCATGGCCTATCTCTGGCTCGGCGCACTCCAGGAGACCCTGGTCGAGACCATGATGCCGTGACACCGGGCGCGCGCCCGGTCACCGTGTTCGCTCAACGGACACTCAAATCCGAATAACGATCGCGTCACCTGAACGGTCTTTTTTGCAGCGCCCGGACCGCCTTGTCCGCTTTTACTTGTGGTGTGCGCCACAGAACGTCCGCCGGATCGCCTCCACGCCCGTGATAAATCTTCACGACCACCCGGGAACGCCACCCCTGTTCCCGGGTAGGCGCTATCAGCCGGTAACCACCGGCGGCACTCCATCCGTATCCGGGGGGATCAGGACCTGATCCGCGGCCGAAAGGCGCGGATCGGCGTGGAGAAAGGCGCAACCACATGACATCGGCGCAGATCGACGACAAGGGGCCCGACGGCCCGCACGCCGCGGCCGCGGATGCCACCACGTCCGCCGAGGGGTACCAGAGAGCACTCGGCGCCCGCCAGATCCAGATGATCGCGATCGGCGGCGCCATCGGCACCGGGCTCTTCCTCGGCGCCGGAAAGGCCATAGCCAAGGCCGGCCCCAGCCTCATCCTGGCCTACGCCATCGCCGGCCTGGTCATCTTCTTCATCATGCGCGCCCTCGGCGAACTCCTCATGTACCGCCCGGTCTCGGGCTCGTTCTCGGAGTACGCGCGCGAATTCATCGGCCCCTTCGCGGGCTTCGTCACCGGCTGGACGTACTGGCTGTTCTGGGTCGTCACCGGAATCACCGAAGTCACCGCGGCCGCCCAGTACATGACGTTCTGGTTCGACATTCCGCAATGGGTCTCGGCCCTGGTCTTCACGATCATTCTGTACGGCGTGAACCTCATCTCCGTAAAGCTCTTCGGCGAGCTGGAGTTCTGGTTCTCGATGGTCAAGGTCACCGCCATCGTCGGCATGATCCTCATCTGCGCCGGAATCCTCACCCTCGGCTTCTCCGACGCCGGGGACACCGCGAGCGTCACCCACCTGTGGTCCGACGGCGGCTTCTTCCCGCACGGCATCAAGGGCACCCTGATGACCCTGCAGATCGTGATGTTCGCCTTCCTCGCCGTCGAACTCGTCGGCGTCACCGCCGGTGAGTCCAAGGACCCCAAGACCGTCCTGCCCAAGGCCATCAACACCGTGCCCTGGCGCATCGCCGTCTTCTACATCGGCGCCCTGATCATGATCCTCTCGGTGGTGCCCTGGACCGAGTTCTCACCCGGCGTCTCCCCGTTCGTGGAAGCCTTCAAGAAGATGGGCCTCGGCGTCGGCGCCGGCATCGTCAACTTCGTCGTCCTCACCGCCGCGCTCTCCTCCTGCAACTCCGGCATGTACTCCACCGGCCGCATGCTGCGCGACCTCGCGCTCAACGGCCAGGGCCCGAAGTTCTTCACCCGGCTCACCCGCAGCGGCACCCCGCTCGTCGGGACGACGTTCTCCGCGGCGCTCATGCTCGTCGGCGTGTGGGTCAACTACCAGTGGCCCGGCGACGCCTTCACCTACGTCGTCTCCTTCGCCACGATCTCCGGCATGTGGGCCTGGATCATGATCCTGGTCAGCCAGATCCGCTACCGCCGCCTCGCCGAGCGCGGACTGCTCCCGCAGTCCTCCTTCCGGGCCCCCGGCGCCCCGTACACCAGCGGGTTCGCGCTCGCGTTCATCGCCGTGGTCATCGTCATGATGGGCATCGACAAGGACGCCAGGATCTCGCTCTACTGCGCCCCGCTGTGGGCCCTGATCCTCGGCGTCTCCTACCTGGTCCTGAAGGCCAGGAACCCGGACGGCAAGGCGTTCGCGAACCGCGTGAAGCGCTGATTCGTACCGTCCGACCAGCGGCGTTCCACGATGCGGGCTCCTGCGTACCACTCCTCGGTACGCGGGGGCCCGTCGTCCTATCCTGGGCGCCATGCTGACCATCACCCAGACGCTGTACGACCAGATCGTCGCGCACGCCCGCGCCGACCACCCCGACGAGGCGTGCGGCGTCGTCGCCGGACCCGCGGGCAGCGGACGCCCCGAGCGCTTCGTCCCCATGCTCAACGCCGCGCGCTCACCCACGTTCTACGAGTTCGACTCCGCCGACCTGCTCAAGCTCTACCGCGAGATGGACGACCGCGACGAGGAGCCGGTGATCGTCTACCACTCGCACACGGCGACCGAGGCGTACCCCTCGCGCACCGACGTCACGTACGCCAACGAGCCCGGCGCCCACTACGTCCTCGTGTCCACCGCGGACACCGACGACGCGGGCCCCTTCCAGTTCCGCTCGTACCGCATCGTGGACGGCGATATCACCGAGGAGGAGGTCCGGGTCGTGGAGGCGTACCCGGCCGCCTGAACACCCCCGCAGTGGTGCGACAGGGCCGCACGGACCGGGCCCTGTCCGCCCCTCGAACACCGATCATCCACCAGGTGAGATCACACTCCGAATCCCAGGCCGGGAATCGATACGATGACCGCATGGTTCCCCATGACGTGAGTGACAAGACGCCGGGCTCGCTGCTCGTGGCGCGCCTGCACGTCGACCTGTGCCGCCTCTCCAGCGCGATCTGTACGAACCACCGGTCCGCCGGCCGCGCGGCCTGAGCCGGGCCACCCCCGGGCGCCGCCGACCGGCCGGGCGCCCACCGCACCACGTACCGACCCCGCGCGGGGGCCGAGCCGCACGCCCCACGCCCACCGCCTCCACTCCGCTTCGACAGGAGCCCACGCCATGGCCATCGAGGTCCGCATCCCGACCATCCTCCGCACCTACACCGACGGCGCCAAGGCCGTCGAGGGCCAGGGGGACACCCTCGCCGACCTCTTCACGGACCTGGAGACCCGCCACACGGGCATCCGCGAGCGGATCGTGGACGGCGACCAGCTGCGCCGCTTCGTCAACGTCTACCTGAACGACGAGGACGTCCGCTTCCTGGACGGCATCTCCACCAAGCTCAGCGACGGCGACAGCATCACCATCCTCCCGGCCGTCGCCGGCGGCATGAACTGATGCGCTTCGACAGCCCGCTCGCCGCGGTGGGCAACACCCCGCTCGTCCGCCTGCCGCGGCTGTCACCCTCGGACGACGTCCGCATCTGGGCCAAGCTGGAGGACCGCAACCCCACCGGCTCGATCAAGGACCGTCCCGCGCTCCACATGGTCGAGCAGGCGGAGAAGGACGGCCGGCTCACCCCCGGCTGCACGATCCTGGAGCCCACCAGCGGCAACACCGGCATCTCGCTCGCCATGGCGGCCAAGCTCAAGGGCTACCGCATCGTGTGCGTGATGCCGGAGAACACCTCCCAGGAACGGCGCGACCTGCTCGCCATGTGGGGCGCCGAGATCATCTCCTCCCCGGCGGCGGGCGGCTCCAACACCGCGGTCCGCGTCGCCAAGGAGCTCTCGGCCGAGCACCCGGACTGGGTGATGCTCTACCAGTACGGCAACCCCGACAACGCGGGCGCGCACTACGCGACGACCGGCCCGGAGATCCTCGCCGACCTCCCCTCGGTCACCCACTTCGTCGCGGGGCTCGGCACGACGGGCACCCTCATGGGCGTCGGCCGCTACCTCCGGGAGCACGTCGAGGGCGTCAAGATCGTGGCCGCCGAGCCGCGCTACGACGACCTCGTCTACGGCCTGCGCAACCTGGACGAGGGCTTCGTCCCCGAGCTGTACGACGCGTCGGTCCTGACCACGCGCTTCTCGGTCGGCTCCGCCGACGCGGTCACCCGCACCCGCGAACTCCTCCAGCAGGAGGGGATCTTCGCGGGCATCTCCACGGGGGCGGCGCTGCACGCCGCGATCGGGGTCGGCAACAAGGCGGTGAAGGCGGGGGAGACCGCGGACATCGTGTTCGTCGTCGCCGACGGCGGCTGGAAGTACCTGTCCACGGGCGTCTACACCGCGGAGACCACGGAGGCGGCGATCGCCACGTTGCAGGGCCAGCTCTGGGCGTGACCCGTTTCCGGGGGCGCTGCCCCCGTGCCCCCGCTGCTCGATCGCCGCAGGGGCTTGATTCTGCCCCCGTCGCCGCGCACCCGCGGCAACGGGGGCTTCGTCATTCGCGCCGCACCTCCAGCCCCTCCGGCGTTCGAGGAGCGGGGTCCGGGGCGGGGCCCCGGTTTCGGAAAGGGCGGGGAGGGGGACGCCACCCGAACCGGTGACAGCGCAGGTGAGTTCCCCCACAACGAGCCACCCCGAAGGAGCGACCCGCACTTTCGCGCCTTACGCTCAACAAACCGCACCGCGAGAACCGCACGAACCCTCCCCGTTCCCACGTCTCGGAGGTTCACGCTCCATGAAGCTCACCGTCGTCGGCTGCTCCGGCTCGTTCCCCTCCCCGGGTTCGGCATGCTCGAGCTACCTCGTAGAGGCCGACGGCTTCAGGCTGCTCCTCGACATGGGCAACGGCGCCCTCGGCGAGCTGCAGCGCCACGTCGGTCTCTACGACCTCGACGCGATCTTCCTCAGCCACCTGCACGCCGACCACTGCATCGACATGTGCGCGTACTTCGTCGTCCGGTACTACCCGCACGGTGGCGACCGCCCCGCCCGCATCCCGGTCTACGGCCCCGAGGGCACGGAGCAGCGGCTCACCACCGCGCACGCGGACACCCCGTCCGACCACGCGATGAGCGAGGTCTTCGACTTCCACACGCTGAAGCCGGGCTGGTTCGAGATCGGCCCCTTCTCGGTGCGTACGGAGAAGCTCTGCCACCCCGTCGACACCTTCGGCATCCGCATCGAGCACGGCGGCTCCTCGCTCACGTACTCCGGCGACACCGGCACCTGCGAGGCCCTGGACGAGCTGGCCGAGGGCACGGACCTCTTCCTCTGCGAGGCGTCCTTCGTGCACGGCAAGGAGGACATCCCGGACCTCCACCTCAACGGCCGCGAGGCCGGCGAGCTGGCGGCCCGGGCGGACGTCGGACGGCTGGTGCTCACGCACATCCCGCCGTGGACCGACGCCGGGCGCAACCTCTCCGACGCCCGCGAGGTCTTCACCGGCCCGACCGAACTCGCGGTGCCGGGCGCGGTGTACCACCTCTGAGCGGTGCGCTCGTGCGCGTACGACGAAGCCCTCACCTTCCGCCGGGAAGGTGAGGGCTTCGAGCTGTCGGGCCGGACCTACTTGGTCAGGTCCTCGATCTCCTCCTCGGGCTCACGGCCCGGGGTGGTGAGGTTGAACTTGGTGATCGCGAACCGGAACGTCACGTAGTAGATCGCCGCGAAGACCAGGCCGATCGGGATGATCATCCAGGGCTTGGTGGCGTGGGTCCAGTTCAGCGCGTAGTCGATGAACCCGGCCGAGAAGTTGAAGCCGGCGTGGACGCCCAGGCCCCAGGTGACGGCCATCGCGGCGGCGGTCAGTACGGCGTGCAGCACGTACAGGAGCGGCGCGATGAACATGAACGAGAACTCGATCGGCTCGGTCACACCGGTGACGAACGAGGTCAGTGCGAGCGAGACCATCATGCCCATCACGGCCTTGCGGCGCTCGGGGCGGGCGCAGTGCGCGATGGCGATCGCGGCGGCAGGCAGGCCGAACATCATGATCGGGAAGAAGCCGGACTGGAACATGCCGGCGGTCGGGTCGTCGGCCAGGAAGCGCGGGATGTCACCGTGGATGACCTCGCCGGCGGCGTTGGTGAAGTCACCGAGCTGGAACCAGGCGACCGTGTTCACGAACTGGTGCATGCCGATCGGGATCAGCGCGCGGTTGATCAGGCCGAACAGCGCGGCGCCGCCGGAGCCGAGGCCGGTCATCCACTCGCCGAAGTTGGATATGCCGTCACCGATGGGCTCCCAGATGAGCCCGAAGAAGACACCGACGATGACACCGACGAACGCCATGATGATCGGGACCAGGCGGCGGCCGTTGAAGAAGCCGAGCCAGTCGACCAGCTTCTTGCGGTGGTACCGCTGCCACAGGACCGCGGCGAGCAGACCCATGATGATGCCGCCGAAGACGCCGGGGTCGTTGTAGGTCGCGGGGGCGTCCGCACCCTTCTGGATCACGGCCTCGGTGACCGGGAACGCCTGGAGCACCTTGCTGTAGACCAGGAAGCCCACGAGGGCGGCGAGAGCGGTCGAGCCGTCCGACTTCTTCGCGAACCCGATCGCGACGCCCACGCAGAACAGGAGCGGCAGGGAGCCGGTGATCGCGCCGCCCGCGTTACCGAACACGGCTGCGACCTTGTCCCACCCGAGCCCGTCGGCGCCGAACACGTCCGGCTGGCCCAGCCGGACCATGAGACCGGCGGCAGGCAGCACCGCGATCGGCAGCTGCAGGCTGCGACCCACCTTCTGCAGGCCCTGGAACAGGCCGGAGCCCCGCTTCTTCGCGGGGGCCGCCGTAGCGGTGGCCGTACTCATCAACTTCCTCCAGTAAGCAAGGCGCCGCCAGGGACAGGGGGATTTGGGTGGGCGACGACTCGAGAAACGTGACGCGCGCGGCTTCACGTGGTCTGGACCACTGAGTGGTGTAGACCAGTTTTAGCACGGTGAGGGTTAGATAAGGAACCTGCAATTTGCGACTACTTCACAGCAGCCGCCGCATACGCACCGTGACATGCGAAAAGCCCCCGGACCGCAGGGTCCGGGGGCCGCGCTCACAAGGTCAGTGACCTTGCGTAAAGGCTACTTCGTGAGGTTCCTCTCGATGTCCTCCTCCACCTCCTCGGGCTCGCGGCCCGGGGTCGGCAGGTTGAACTTGGTGATCGCGAACCGGAAGATCACGTAGTAGACGACCGCGAAGCAGGCGCCGATGGGCATGATCAGCCACGGTTTCGTATCCAGATGCCAGTTGACGACGTAGTCGATCAGGCCCGCCGAGAAGCTGAACCCCGCGTGCACGCCCAGCGCCCAGGTGACGCCCATCGACACACCGGTCAGGATCGCGTGCACCCCGTACAGCAGGGGCGCCACGAAGAGGAACGAGAACTCCAGCGGCTCCGTCACACCCGTCACGAACGAGGTGAGGGCGACGGACAGCATCAGGCCCGCCACCTCCTTGCGCCGCTCCGGCCGCGCGGTGTGCGCGATGGCCAGCGCCGCCGCGGGCAGCCCGAACATCATGATCGGGAAGAAGCCCGAGGTGAACTGCCCGGCCGACGGGTCCCCGGCGAAGAACCGGGAGATGTCGCCCTGGACGGTGCCGCCGTCGCTCCCGGTGAACTCGCCCGCCTGGAACCAGAAGAACGTGTTCAGGAACTGGTGCATGCCGATCGGGATCAGCAGGCGGTTGGCGAAACCGAAGATCGCCGCGCCCCAGGCGCCCAGGTCGATCAGATGCTTGGCGAACCAGGTCAGCGCGTCACCCACCGGCTGCCACAGCAGCCCGAACAGCACGCCCAGGATCGCGCAGAGGAACGCCATCAGGATCGGAACCAGCCGGCGGCCGTTGAAGAAGCCGAGCCAGTCGACCAGCTTGGTGCGGTGGTAGCGCTGCCAGACCACGGCGGTCAGCAGCCCGATGATGATCCCTCCCAGCACACCGGGATTCTGCGGCACCCCCTCCGGGACGTCCTTGGTCACCGAACCGTCCACCGGGAACGCCGTCAGCACCCCCCGGTAGACCAGGAAGCCGGCGACCGCGGCGAGGGCCGTCGAGCCGTCCGCCTTCTTCGCGAAGCCGATCGCGACCCCGATGCAGAAGAGCAGCGGCAGGCCCAGCTCGCCGTCGAGAATCGCGCTCCCGCCGTTGAGGAGGACCTTCGCGGTCTTGTCCCAGAAGCGTCCGTGCAGCGAGGAGTCGAAGAGGTTGCCGAGGCTGACCAGCAGGCCCGCCGCGGGCAGGACCGCCACCGGCAGCTGGAGGCTCCGGCCGACCTTCTGCAGGCCCTGGACCGGCCCGTTCCACCACTTCCGCTGCGGTAGCGCGGCCGCGTTCGAACTCATCGGCATCCTCCCGGAACACGCCTGGTTTGGCGGTCGTCGCATACTGGTGTAGACCAGTCGCGATACGGTGCGGAGCCCGGCCCGGAAGGCGGGGCGCCGGTGATCGTCATCATTGGGGACCGTGTGGTTGCCCGCCCGAGAAGTTGGGCCAACCGTGCGTTACCGTGACGAAACGGACCCGTGGTGGGCCGTCGCACACACATGAGGAACCAGGGAGAAGGCCATGGCCAGCAAGGCTGAGAAGATCGTCGCCGGGCTCGGCGGAATCGAGAACATCGAAGAGGTCGAGGGCTGCATCACGCGCCTCCGCACCGAGGTCATCGACCCGAGCAAGGTCGACGAAGCCGCGCTCAAGGCCGCCGGCGCCCACGGCGTCGTCAAGATGGGCACCGCGATCCAGGTCGTCATCGGCACCGACGCCGACCCGATCGCGGCCGACATCGAAGACATGATGTGACCACCGCCTGAACCCGCCCCCGCAGGCCCCGCCCACCTCGGGTGGGGCCTGCGGCGCACCGGAAACCGCGGCCCCCGCCACCCGATAGGCTCGGCGCCATGTCTCGTATCGACGGCCGCACCGCCGACCAGCTCCGTCCTGTCACCATCGAACGCGGATGGAGCAAGCACGCCGAAGGATCCGTGCTCATCTCCTTCGGCGACACCAAAGTCTTCTGCACCGCCTCCGTCACCGAAGGCGTGCCGCGCTGGCGCAAGGGCAGCGGCGAAGGCTGGGTCACCGCCGAGTACTCGATGCTGCCCCGCTCCACCAACACCCGCGGCGACCGCGAATCCGTACGCGGCAAGATCGGCGGCCGGACCCACGAGATCAGCCGGCTCATCGGCCGCTCCCTGCGCGCCGTCATCGACTACAAGGCGCTCGGCGAGAACACCATCGTCCTGGACTGCGACGTCCTCCAGGCCGACGGCGGCACCCGCACCGCCGCCATCACCGGCGCCTACGTCGCCCTCGCCGACGCCGTCGCCTGGGCCCAGGGCAAGAAGATCATCAAGCACGGCCGCAAGCCTCTGACCGGCACCGTCGCCGCCATCAGCGTCGGCATCGTGGACGGCACCCCGCTCCTCGACCTCTGCTACGAGGAGGACGTCCGCGCCGAGACCGACATGAACGTCGTCTGCACCGGCGACGGCCGCTTCGTGGAGGTCCAGGGCACCGCCGAGGCCCAGCCCTTCGACCGTACGGAGCTCAACGCCCTGCTCGACCTCGCCACCGCCGGCTGCGTCGACCTCGCCACGCTCCAGACCGAGGCACTGGCCACCACCCTCGGCGCCTGAAAAAGCGGACCGGGAAGGTAAAGAGGCAACCAAGTCCCGCCCAGCGGCGTCGATACGCATACGGGCGCACGGGTCGAACCGTGCGCCCGTCCGCGTATCCGCACCCCGGGGAGGGACCACACCATGGCCACGCGCCACCGGCTCCACCGCACCGCACTGGCCGTCACCGCCGTACTGATCACCGCCACCGCCGCGGCGGGCTGCGGCGCCCTCGACAAGACGCTCGACTGCGTCCGCACCGCCGACGCCATCGCCACCAGCGTCGACAACCTCCGCCAGGCCGTGTCCAACGCCTCCAGCGACCCCACCCAGGCGTCCGAGGCCCTGGACCAGATCCAGGAGGAGCTGGGCAACCTCGGCGACAAGACGGACGACGCCGACCTCTCCAAGGCCGTGGACGACCTCCGCTCCGGCGTCACCAACGTCCGCGACGCCATCGACAAGGGCGACGCCACCCCGGACATCGGCCCCGTCACCGACGCCGCCGGCGAGATCGCCAACGTCTGCACCCCCTGACGCGCCGGTGCCCCCGGCGGTCGCGAAGAAGATCGG